>JALWHQ010000465.1 GCA_026983525.1 Anaerolineae bacterium
GTGGGCCAAATCGTAGGAAGTGGGCGCGTCGAAGCGGGGGATGCGCGTGCTGGGTTGGCGCTGGTAATCGTGCAAGCGCCCCGCAAATGACCAGGAATGCCAGCCGTCGACCAGGAATGTCCACTGGGGGCCAAGCCCTTCCATCAGAATGTGGCCTCGGGGTGGATCGATAGCCATGGGGGTGAGGCGGTGGAGGTGGTAGCCGGGATCGGGCGCGCGGACGCCCACGCGGGCGAGGATGTAGGGCTTGTGATGACAGACGTAGACTCGCCAAAAGAGTTCAGGCCCTTCGCGGTGAGGCTGGTGACGGATGGTGATCGCGCGCGCGGGCCCCACAGGGGTATCAACGTTCTCCTCGCTCATATCGGCTATCGCCACGTGTGTGGAGAGGAGGTCCAGGGAACCCTCGGGGCCTGCGAGGTAGACGCTCCAATACGCCCGACTGATGCGGGCCGGTGGCCCGGTGCGGGTGTGCAAACTCCACGTCCCGTCCCGATGTAGGGTGATGGTCAGGTCATCGTTACGGGCCGTCGTCAGGATGCTGTAAATTCGTTTGGTCATGGACGTCCTGGTGTTATGCGCGCTATTTCTTCCTCTTGCGCTTTTTCTTCTTCTTGCGGGTCTTGGTTGCCGAAGATGCGACGGCCGCGCGAGCAGGGGCCTTCGCCGCGGTTTTTCCATCGGGCGCGGGGCCAACGCCGTGGTCGGCCGCCCAGTGGCAGTGCTTGTACTTCTTGCCCGAGCCACACCAGCACGGGTCATTTCGCCCCAGTTCCTTCTGGGTGGAGCGTTCCGGGCGGCGGGCTTCCGCGCCATCGCCTCGGCCGTACTGTAGGCGGCGGTACCGCGGCTGCACAACTTGGGGCTGGGCTTGAGCCGGTTGGGGCTCAAACTTGAAGATGGCGTGCACAATGTCGCTCTGGATGGCGTCCACAAGTTCGGTGTACATCTGGTGGGCCTCCCGCTTGAAGGCCACCAGCGGGTCTTGCTGGGCGAGGGCGCGCAGGCCAATACCTTGGCGCAGGTTGTCCAGATTGGTCAGGTGGCGCACCCAGCGGGAGTCCACCGCGCGCAGCATGATATAGCGCTCGACCTGGCGCATGAATTCGGGCGTGAGTTTCTCTTCCTGGCGGTCGTAGGCCTCTTCGGCCAATTGGTAAAGGTGGTCTTTGATTTCATCGGGCCGCATATCCCGCCAGGTGTCCGGGGTTACCTCCGGCGGGAGGTCGAAGATGGTCTTGACTTCCTCGTACAGCCCCTCCAGGTCCCATTCTTCAGCCCATTGGGACGCGGTATGGGCATCCACAATGGCGTCCAGTGTCTTGCGGATCATTTCCATGATCGTGGGACGGAGGTTCGTGGAGGTGAGGATGCGGCGGCGCTGTTCGTAAATGACCTCGCGTTGCTTGTTGATGACGCTGTCGAACTCGAGCACGCGCTTGCGGATGTCAAAGTTGTACCCTTCGACGCGCTCCTGCGCATTCTCGATGAGTTTGGAAACGGTGCCGCTTTCCAGGGGCACCTCATCGGGCACGTTGAGGCGGTCCATGATGCTCGCCATGCGCGAGCCGCCGAACCGTCGCAGGAGTTCGTCTTCCAGGGAGACGTAGAACCGGCTGGAACCGGGGTCGCCCTGACGGCCGGCACGACCGCGCAACTGGTTGTCAATGCGCCGGGCCTCGTGACGTTCCGTGCCGATGACGTGCAAGCCCCCCAGTTCCCACACCTTCTTGCGATCCCGCTGAACGCGGTGGTACTCCTCCTTGAGCACTTCCGCCCACCGTTCGGGGTATCGGGTGGTGGGGTCCTCGCCCCGCCGGAGCATCTTCAGCGCGTCATCCCAGGCAAGGGCAGGGATGGATGTGATGTCCACGCCTTCCTTGCGCAGACGGTCGCGGGCCAACCCCTCGGGATTCCCACCCAGGAGGATGTCCACACCACGGCCGGCCATGTTGGTGGCGATGGTTACGGTGCCGGGACGTCCGGCCTGGGCAATGATGACCGCTTCCTTCTCGTGGTATTTGGCGTTGAGCACGTTGTGCGGGATGCCGCGACGCTGGAGGAGTCGGGAGAGCCGCTCGGAGGTTTCGATGGCCACAGTGCCCACGAGAACCGGGCGTCCTTGTTTGTGCCAGTACTCGATTTCGTTGACGACGGCGTTGAACTTGGCTGCTTCGGTCTTGTAGACCAGGTCGGGATAATCGATGCGCTTGAAGTACAGTTCGTTGGTCTCGGGTTTCTCGTAAAGGGTGACGTCGATTTTGCGATAGGGCTGGATGCCCAGTTGTTCGACTTCGCTCCAGTCGGGCTCGCCCCCGTTGCGTCCGTTGGGATTGTAGAAGACCAGCGCGGCGGGGTTGAGGTACTCGCGCTTTTCCACGCGCGTTTTCAAGTCCCCCATGCGCGCTCGCCATTCCACATTCGTGGGAATGACCACCACGTCCAAGCCGTAGATCTTCATCAACTCCTCTTTTTCGGTGGCCGCGGTACCCGTCATGCCCGCCAGTTTATCGTACATGCGGAAGAAGTTCTGGAAGGTGATGGTGGCGAGGGTCAGGCTTTCCTTCTGGACGGGCACCCCCTCCTTGGCCTCGATGGCCTGGTGCAGTCCCTCCGAATAGCGGCGTCCGTACATGAGACGGCCTGTGAAGGGGTCGACGATGATGATCTCCCCGTCCTTGACGACATAGTCCTTGTCCCGGTGGAACAGGGCCTGGGCTTTGAGCGCGTTCTCCAGGTACGGGGTGAGGTGCATGTGCTCTGGGCTATAGAGGTTGTCGATGCCCAGCCATTGCTCGATCTTGGCGATGCCGCTTTCGGTGAGAAGAACCACGCGATCCTTTTCGTCGACGGTGTAGTCTTCCTCGGGACGCAAGCGGCGCACCAACTCGGCAAAGGTGACGTAGTACTCGGAGGATTCCTCGTCAGGGGCAGAGATGATGAGTGGCGTGCGGGCCTCATCGATGAGGATGCTATCCACTTCGTCCACGATGGCGTAGTGCAACTCGCGCTGGACGAGTTGATCTACGTCGTAGGCCATGTTATCGCGCAAATAATCGAAGCCGAACTCGTTGTTCGTTCCATAGGTAATATCCGCGCGATAGGCCTCACGCCGGGTGATGGGCCGCAAGTGGTGGAAGCGATCGTCCACGGCCTGGTATTCCGGGTCATACATGAAGGAGGCCTTGTTGGGATCGCCCGCGGCCGACTGGATAACCGCGGCCTTTAATCCCAAGAAATGGTAGATGGGTCCCATCCACTGCAAGCCGAATTTGGAGAGGTAGTCGTTGGGCGTGACCAGGTGGACGCCCCGTCCGGTCAGGGCGTTCAAATACAGGGGCAAGGTGGCGACAAGGGTTTTACCCTCGCCCGTGCGCATTTCCGCCACTTTGCCCTCATGAAGAACGATGCCGCCGATCAACTGAACGTCGTAGTGGCGTAGGCCAATGGTGCGGCGGCTGGCCTCGCGCACCAGGGCAAAGGCTTCGGGCAGGATTTCCCACAGGATTTCCTCCTCTGCGTCGAGGAGTTCCCGCCGTCGTTTCTGGACTTCACCGCGCAGCCGCTCGATCTCGATGGGGTCGCGCTCGGCGGCCAGGGCTTCCTCTGTGCGGCGCAGTTCCTCGCGCAAGGGCGCGGTGTCCTCTTGAATGCGCTGTTTGAAGGCGCGTGTCCGCTCGGGAAAGGCGCTGTCGGGAAGCCGCTCAATCTCAGGCTCCAGCGCGTTGATTTCCTCAACGATGGGCATCAAGCGGGCAATCTCCCGCTCGTTGCTATCACCAACAATCTTCTTGACCAACGACTTGAACATGATACCCCCAATGCTGAGCACCTGAAGTACAAAGTGCAAAGTGAAAAGTGCAAAGTGAAAATGTTGAGTTTCCGACCACCAATTATACCTTACGCACGGGGGTTCCTACTAAGATGCGGCAAGTGCGCGCTCCAGGCATTCTCAATGCGTTGGGCGGAGTGTTCCCATGTGTAGCGGGCGAGAACCCGGCCGCGCAAGCGGGGGCCCCGTTCTTCAGCGGCGGGGTCGGTGAGGGCGTGGTGTAGGGCCTCGGCGAGGGCGAAGGCATCGTCCGGGGGCGCGTAGTAGCCCTCATCTTCAAGGTAGGCGCGATGCGCGGGGGTGTCCGTAGCAACAACGGGCAGCCCCGTGGCCATGTAGGGCAGGAGTTTCCCCGCGCCTTCGGACACCGGGCGCTTGGGCGCGACCGCGACGCGCGCCAGGCGCAGGTAGTGGGGCGCCTCGTCGTAGGGCACGGGCCCGGTAAGGCGGACGTGCTCGGCCAACCCCAACTTCCGTGCCTTCTCTCGGTACATGTCGACAAAGGGGAAGCCCATGAGCAACAGGAAAGGGCGCGGGCCGTGAGTCCACTGATCGACAAGCATCCGAAAGGCTTCGATGAGGACGTCCACCCCCTGGTATGGCGCCAGAAGCCCAAGGTAGGCCACAACCGGCCGCGACCGATCCAGGCCGAGCCGCGCGGCCAGCCGATCCAAAAAGGGGGCATCATCGGGGCGTCGCGGGCGAAACATGTGGGGATCGACGGCGTCGGGCAGAATGTGGACGCGCTCCTTGGGCAAGCCGCGACGTTCCACCAGGAAGGCGCGCGCGTGCGCCGTGGAGGTGAGCACCATGTCGGCCTGCCGATCAAGGAAGGCTTCCAGGGCATGCCAGAGCACGCGCGATGGGGATCGGGCACTCAGAAAGCCATGCGTCATCATCTCAGCGGTGAGGCTTCCCTGATAATCGAAGAGGATGGGGAGGCCGCGCACGCGCAGGGGAAGGCTCAAGGCCACCCCCTCGTGAAGGAAGGCGTATATCAGGTGGGGACGAAAACGGAGGGCTTCTCGCCACACCAACGGGGCCAGGGCCAGGTCGAGCACGATTTTCTTCCAGGAGGATCCCACCTGGATGGGCCAGCGGCGAAGGAGGCTGGGGCGCACGGTTCGGATGGGGGGCCTCTCCTTGCCCGATGGGTAGGTGACAAGTCGGATGTCATGGCCGCGCTGCATGAGGGCGTTCAGGTGGCCCCAGATGCGCACGTGGCAGCCGTAGTCCGCGAAGAAAGAAGTGGGGGCGACAGCAAGGATGCGGAGGGATGGGGTCGCGCGGGGAAGGGTGGGGGAAGATATTCCTTCCTCGCGCGACGGATGTTTCCCTGTCGTGCTCATTTCCCCGAACGCAAGAGCCGTGCCAACGATTCCCCGAACATCCAGGTGGAGAAGAAGGCGGCCTTCTCCTTGCTCGGCGGCTTTGCGTCCCACACGCCCGTTTGAGCCGCGGTGATCCAGGCGTCCCGCGCTTCAAGTACGGCTTTGGCCACCTCCGCAAGGGCTTCCGCGTTGCCCGCGGCCAATGTCTCCTCCCACTCCTGGAGGGTACGCCGTAACATGCCTACCCAGGTGAGCACGGCGTCCCTGTTTTCGACGAGGAGCGCGGACACTTCCTCGGGGGAATCGGTGCCCACGTAGGTGCTCGCCTCGAATTGCGCGCCCGCGAGTTTGCGCATCTCCCGCCACGCGGGTTCGCCGATGACCGTCCGGCCCAGCACCAGGCTCAGGAATTGGGGTAACTGTTCCACCGCGGCCATCATGCTATCGTGTTCCTGTGGGTCGAGAAAGAGGGGCTTGGCTTCCAGCAGGGTGACAACGTCGGAGACCAGGCGGACGGCCTTGGCCTCGGTGCGCGGGGAGGGACACAGGGCGAAGATTTCCTTCTGGAACAAATCGGGGCGGGCGTTTTCAGGGCCGCGCGCGATATCACGCACGATAGGATGCCCGCCGACGAAGTGCACGTTCTCCGGCAACAACTCCTCGGCCCAGCGCAGGACAGGCACTTTGAGGGAAGAGGTGTCCATGACCACCGCGTTGGGACGCAAATCCTCCGCGATGTAGGTAAACGTCTCTCGGATCGCGGAGAAGGGGATGGCGAGGATGACAAGGTCGGCGTTCTCCACCGAGTGGGGGAGGTTCCAGTCCCCTTTGTCGATGGCCTTGTTGCTCTTGGCCGCGCGCGTCCGACCGTGATCCTTGTCATGCCCAACAATGTAGACGTCTACGTCGCTCTGCTTGAGCGCCAGGCCAATGGATGTACCGATACGGCCCAAACCGATGATGCTCACACGTAAGGTCATGATATGCCCCTTTGACTCCAAAGTATTTTCATGCTGGATGCGTCAACCAAGAACGAACAACGGATTGCAAATTGCCACCGCTTAATCGTTACTCTTCAATCGTTACGTCCGTTACGTCTGCCTATCGGCTTCTTTCAAGGTAGCCAACCAGCGGGCCCGTTGGGAGCCCTCGCCAACGCTCTCATCCTGGTGGTGGGCGATGAGCCAGACCACATCGTCGTCGCTTCCGGCGGATCGGGCCATCTCTGCACCCAAGCGAGGGTGTTCGGCCAAAGCCCAGAAAGGGCGACGCCAGCCGTTTTCGGCCACAAGCCGCGATCGCTGGCGCGGGGCCACCACGCCCATCACCACCCACACCGTCCGGTGCCAGAGGCGGGGACGCCCGGCGATTTTGCCCACATCGTGCAAGAGGGCCGCCTGCAGAAGCGGCCGCTCGTTGTGTCCCCAGGAAAGGAGCAGGCGCAGCGTGCGCAGGGTGTGCGCCTGGTCGCGCGGGGCCTGCTGTGCCCACAGGCGGTACTGGCGTTCATTCAGCCACGTCCGCACTTCGGCCCGATCCGCGTCCGTGATCTTAGGGCTCAACCCAACGAGCGCCTGCCAAACACGATAGGTGATGCGCTGTACAGCCGAACCTTCCACGCGTGTGGCCCCTGCCTCCATGTGTCCTTACCCGATCAATACCGACGAAATTCCCCGGACGAGCCCGAACACCAGCGCGCCCAGGGGACTTCCCGGGAGGAAGAGCAGCACGATCAAGATCAATGTGCCGTATTGGTTCAACGTCTGGATGACGGGATACCAACTGGAAGGAGCCAGGTTGCTCAAAACGGCAAATCCATCCAGTGGGGGTAAGGGAACAAGGTTGAATACAAAAAGGAGGACGTTGAAGACCACGAAGGTGACCAACACGTCCAGAAGGCCGGAGATAATGCCCAAGAAAGTGGGGTGGAGGAGCGGCACAAGTGCGCGAAGCAGGATGGCACCCACGAGGGCCAGCAGCAAATTGGCAAACGGCCCGGCGGCCGCGACCAGGATGGTGCCCAGGCGGCGCGAGACACGCAGGTAGCCGGGGTTCCACACCACGGGCTTTGCCCACCCCACAAAGGCGACGAACACGAGTAGCGTGCCGATCGGATCGAGGTGCTTGAGCGGGTTCAGTGTCAGCCGGCCCTGCCACTTGGGTGTCGGATCGCCAAGGCGCACGGCCATCCACGCGTGGGCATACTCGTGAAGGGTAAAGCCCACAACCAGGGCCGGGATAACGGTAAGCGCCCACAACAGACGGGGCCCAAACGTCGCGTACAGGGCATCCCAAAAGGCTTTCAGTACAGGCATGGTCGTCTCGATGTTCTCCTTCCGGTTATTTCACGAACAGAGGAATCTCATGGCTCGATGTGTTCCACACTTGGGCGTGGCGCGGCCAGGATGCCCGGGTCAGGTCGGGTTCGCCCAACAGGCGCGCCCCATCCACAACGCGAACGAGGCGAGTGGGCGTGATCGCGTTCCGTAGGTCAATATGCGCGGGAACGACGGCATAAACCCGCAGGTAGTTGTCCGTAAGCCCGGACCATGTGCGGGTGTCCCCTTGGCCCTCGGCCACCACGTCTTCCCACAGCACGGGCCGCACGTCACCCACATAGCGGGCAAGGTGATGAGCCTTAAGGCGACGCATAAGGGCGTGCATGGCCCGACTGCGCGCCTTTTTCACCGCGGATGGTACGTGGTTGGGTAACCGTGTCGCGGGCGTGCCTTCCCGTGGAGAGTAAGAGAAGATGTGGATGTGGCCAAAGGCCATTTTCTCGACAAAGGCCAGGGAGGTGGCGAATTCGTCATCCGTTTCCCCCGGGAAGCCCACGATGATATCCGTGGTAAGGGTAAGGTCGGGTATGCGCCGGCGCGCCCGTTCCACCAGGGCCGCGTAGTCCGCGGTGGTGTAACGGCGGCCCATACGCCGTAGCATGGCATCACACCCGCTTTGGAGGGGCAGGTGCAAGTGAGGCATGAGGCGCCCTTCGCCCTCCTCCCACAGGTCGAAAAATTGATCAGGAATATCCCACGGTTCGAGGGAACTCAAGCGCAGGCGCTCAATCTCGGTCTCTCGCAAAATGGCTCGCACCAACTCGAACAGCGATGTGCCCCGGTCGCGCCCGTATCCGCCCAAGTGAACGCCGGTAAGCACTACTTCCCGGTAACCCATCCCCACGAGCGCGTTGACTTCGGCGATAATGTCCCCGATAGCGCGGCTGCGTTCTTCGCCGCGCAGAACGGTCACGATGCAGAAGGTGCAGTGGTTGTTGCAGCCGTCCTGTACCTTCACGAAGGCGCGCGTGCGGCTCCCCGGGAACATGTGGGCCGCGTCGGGGAACAGCGCGCCCGCGGGCATGGTGACGGTGTCGGCGAAGGCCTCGATGACGCGCTCCACCAGGCGATCCTTTTCCCGGTTTCCGATGACCAGGTCAACGCCCTCGATGGCCTTCGCTCGCTCGGGCTCCATGTCCGCGTCGCATCCCGCGAACACGATGTGCGCCTGCGGGTTGCGACGGTGCAGGCGTCGCGCCATCTGTCGGGACTGGCGCCCTGCCTCGCCCGTGACCGCGCAGGTGTTGAGGATGCACACGTCCGCGTCTTCCGGTCGCGCGACCACCCTATGGCCCCGGGCTACGAACGCCCGTCGCCATTGTTCAAGTTCTGCTTCGTTTAGCCTACATCCCAGAAAATCCAAGTAAACTCGCACGATGGCCTCGGTTTGCGCTTAAGAATCGCGTTTTGCGCGTAGTTAATTCGCGTAGAATTTGAAGCCTGGCGCTGGAATCGGGCTTCGGACGTCCAAGACTTGCCGAACTGTCGAACGTTTGAGCCCTCTCAGCTCCTTCAACGTTCACAGTATACCTCATCCCCGCGGTTGCGCAACATCCTTACAAAAAGGTAGTGGGGCGAAGACGTTTCTCCTCCACCCTGGTTGTATGGTACACTGAAGCAAGTAAGGCTTTCTCTGCCAAGATGAGGAGTCTCCACTTTCCCGTGTAAATGAGCAATCCATGATGCATTCTCTACAACGATGGTGGTTACGACTGCGCGGTCATTCCTGTTACACGTGTGAGTTCGCGCGTGCAGTGCGATCGGTCGGGGATGGGCAGGTCTCACGGCTTATCGTCACCTGTCAGAATCCCGCCTCTCCCCACTACGGTTCGCTCATCCCCCAGGAACGCTGGTGTGACCGTTGGCAACGAGCAACCGATGGGCGGCGCTTACCTCGTATGGAAGATACGGGGTTGACGCCATAGGAGTTTCCTATGGGGTGTCAGGTTGTTGGCTATTTGCCCGACGTGATGGCTGAGGCGCGTGTGCGCCGGGTTCTTGAGGAGCACTCCGCTTCCCTGTGCAATGTGGCGAGCGAGGCGTGGCCTGCCGCGCAACCCTGTCTTGTGCTGGTCGCCTTCGGTCGGCTTGGGGACGAAGAGTGGGCGCGGGTTATTCGCGAGGCGCGCGAGCGCTGGCCCGACGTGCCCATCGTTGCTTTTGGGCCCCACGTGGCCTTGGACGCGCGCCGTCAAGCGCGGGAACTGGGGGCCACCCACGTGTGGGCGCGCGGCCACTTTTTCGAACGCTTGCCGTTCTTGGTTGCCGGTCTACTTTCCACTGATCCCATGGGCTGTGACGACGCGCCTCATCCTTTGCTGCTCCAGGGGCTGGACTTGTTCAACCGAGGGGCGTACTACGAGTGTCATGAGGTCCTTGAGGACGCGTGGCGTCAGGACATGCGCCCCTGTCGCGACCTGTACCAGGGCATTCTGCAGGTTGGGGTGGCTCTCCACCACCTGCGCGAGGGGAACGAAGCGGGGGCGCTGAAAGTGGTGCGCCGTGCTTTGCGCCATTTGGAGCGTTTACCCGCGCGCTGTCAGGGGGTTGATGTCGATTTCGTGCGGGAGCGTGCCAAAGCCATCCAACACGTTTTGGAAACCCGCGGGATGGCAGGGGCCAAGGCGGCGTGGGATGCCCTCATCTTCAATCTGGATGTCGAGGATAGGAAGTGAGCAAAGGGGAGCGAGGATGCGCGCGTTATCCATTCCAAAGGCGCCGGGTACATACGCTCTGGTGTTTCACGTGAGCGAGGAGATGCGCGTGCCCGTTGGACGTCTGGGGTGGCTGTACTTGAGGCCCGGCGTTTACGCTTATGTGGGTAGCGCGCGTGGCCCCGGTGGGCTGGCCGCGCGCGTGCAGCGCCATTTGCAACGTACCAAAACCCCTCACTGGCACATTGATTACCTGACCACCTCCCTGCTTCCGACGATGGTGTTGTTCACCACCGACCCTCACGTGACGGAATGCGCTTGGGTTCAGCAATGGCTGCAAGAAAGTGGAACATTTGTTCCTCTAAAGGGGATGGGAAACGGCGACTGTCGTAATGGATGTCCTGCCCACTTCGTCGGCCTGGATGGTCTGGACAGGGTGGAAACCGCGTTAGAACGGCGGGGCGACGTATCTGTGATTTATGTAAAGGAGGTCGGGCGATGATTGTGACGCGCGAGATGCGTGAGGAGCAGGAGCGGCAGCGCTTGGCGCCCTATGCCATGAAGAGCGGGGATACGCGCGGGCGCGTGTATCCCGAGGATGAGGATCCCCATCGTACCCCTTACCAAAAAGATCGGGACCGCATCATCCATACCACCGCGTTCCGTCGTCTCGAATACAAAACGCAGGTGTTCGTGTACGGGGAGGGAGACCATTACCGCAATCGCCTCACCCATACCATCGAGGTCGCCCAAATCGGGCGCAGCCTGGCCCAGGCCCTGGGGCTGAACGAGGATCTCACAGAGGCCATTTGCCTGGCCCATGACCTGGGGCATCCCCCCTTTGGTCACACGGGCGAGCATACCTTGAACGAACTCATGGATGGGTATGGAGGATTCGACCATCAGCGTCAGACCATGCGCATTGTGGAGAAGTTGGAGCGTCGCTACCCGGATTTCCCGGGACTCAATTTGACCTATGAAGTGCGTGAGGGGTTGGTCAAACATGATACCGATTACGACGTGGTGCATGCAGAGGGGTATGAGCCCGAAAAGGCGGGGACGCTGGAGTGCCAGATTGCCAACCTGGCCGATGAAATCGCCTACAACACGGCCGACCTTGATGACGGACTGCGCAGTGGTATCCTTCAGCCCCGGGACGTGCAAGGCCTGGAGATCTGGCGGTATGTAATGGATTCTCTAAACGAGCCGTGGGATGCTCCCATTACCGATATGTTGCGCCACCGAGCCATCCGTCGCCTGGTAGGGATTGAAATTCGGGATGTGATCGAGACGACGCATGAGCGGTTGGAGAAGTACAATGTTCGTTCGGTGGAGGATGTGCGTAACTTCGGCCAGAATATCGCCGGGTATTCCTCACGCCTTATGCGCATGAACGCGGAGTTGAAACGGTTCCTGATGGATAACTTTTACCGCCACTACCGTGTCATGCGCATGGCGGCCAAGGCACATCGTTTGTTGACAGATCTTTTCCGGGCGTATGTTTCCGAGCCACGTCAATTACCCATCGAAACACAGCGGAAGATTCAACAGGAACCGGAGGGACTGCACCGAGTGGTGTGTGATTACATTGCAGGAATGACAGACCGTTACGCTCTGGAGGAACACAGGAAGTTGTTTGATCCAGCCGTGCGGGTGTAGGAATCTGCACGGCGCGCGCCCTCGGGTCACGTTCTTCCCGTATCTGAAACGAAAAAACGTACGTTCGTTACTCGGTATTTTATGCTCGGGCCCCAATACGTCGGTACACCTTCATCTCCATGGCCAGTTTGCTAAACACTTGATTCCCTTCTCCCGCCTGTGTGAAGGCCACGTCCTTGATTTCACCCTCCAGGTACAAGGAGCGGGCATTAAGCCGAACGGTGTTCCCGTGCTGCGCCATGAATACGATACCCTGGTCCTCGTATTTCTGCCGGATATCGGGCTGCTTGTAAGCCCAGGGACTGAGGATGTAAGCTTGGTGCGTCTTTGCATCGGCCTTGTCGAGGAGCCACACCTCCATGACGATAGGCTGCCCATCTTTCCCCGGCAGCGATTCAATCTCCCCCACCCCACATTCGCCCAGCCTCTCCCCGTTTTCCTCAATGCTAAAGGATTCGTCATACCCCTCTTCTCCCACCTCTTGCAGCAAGAAAACAGGGGAAAGGACTTCAACCAGGCGCAGGGAGGGGGCTGCTGGTGGTTCGGGGGGAGGTGTTGGTTTTGTGGCTGCTTCCACTTCCTCGCGTTCCAATGAAGGTGGAAGCAGTGATTCGGCTGTAGACACAGGCTCCTGGGGCTCTTCGTCCTTCTCCTCCATTTCCTCCAATACGTCCACAACTTCTACTTCTCCCGGCTCCCAATCTTCTTCGCGCGGAGCCGACATTCGGGGTTGGGGGAGTTTCTTCCGTAGCAAGGCAGCGATACGAAGGAAGACATAAAGGAGAATAATCCCACCCAGTAGGATGAAGAAGATACTCGCTACACGGCTTAGAGAGAATCCTCCATTCCGTGGTGATGGCTGAGCGGAAGCCTCTTGCGTCTGTTCTTCCTGTGCTGTTGTCGGAATATTTTCCTGGACGGTTTCCAGCAACTGGCGAAGCGCGGCTTTGTCGTCCGAGTTTTCGTATGTTTGCAACGCGTCCTGAAGCAAAGGCACAAGTTCTGTGCGGTCGAAGGTTTGTAACCGCCGTACGAGAGGGCGGCGGTTGCCAGTTTGTTTGTAATCGCGCGCCACAAGCAATAGATATTCAAGTTTGTCCTTTTTGCGGAGTTCTGAGGGATACGCGTCTGTATAACTGACAGGCCACACTACCCAGCCGACGAAAAGGCCTAATGCTATTCCAACCAAAATACCCATCCAAAAGGCCCGCTGCCGTGCCAGTCGCCACATGATTATGCCTCCGAAGAAGTGTGCTACCTAACTCACTACCCGCCATCGCGGTGCCCGACTGAGCACTTCCGGCCCATTATCCCACACAACAACCAATTCCTCCAAGCGAATGCCCCACCGACCGGAGAGGTATACCCCGGGTTCTACGGTCACCACATTTCGTGCTTTGAGCACCTCCGTGCTACGGCGGTTAAGACTTGGCCCTTCGTGCACCTCTAGTCCGACGCCGTGCCCTAAACTGTGGGTGAAGACGTCGGCAAGTCCATGACGTCCCAACGTGTCGCGAGCGACCGCGTCTGCCAAACGGGTGGAAGTGCCAGGACGAAGCACCATCAGCGCGGATACCTGCGCTTCGCGCACGGCTGCCCAAGCGCGAAGGTATTCGTCCCCGGGGGATGTGCCATACCAAAAGGAGCGGGTGAGGTCGGCACAATAGCCGTCCACGCGCGCCCCCATATCGATACACACGGCGACCTCTGGGCGCAGTTTCGTGTCGCCCGTCTCCGCGTGGGGCTGGGCCGATGTTTCGCCAAAGGCCACGAGGGGTGGAAACGCCATGCTCTCGGCCCCGTGTTCGCGCATGTACTTCTCCAGTTCCCAGGCCAGGTCGGCCTCTGTCATGCCCGGGCGTAGCAGAGAAGGAACTTGCATCATGGCCGCATCGGTAATCTCCGCCGCACGGCGAATAACGGCCAATTCGGCTTCATCCTTGCACTGGCGCAACGTCTGTACAATCTCATCGGCGGGGCTCCAATCCACCCCCTCCACACCCTCCAAAATGTGGTGGTACTGGTGCACGGTTACCGTCTTGGCCTCGAATCCAATTCTTCCCGGGTGTTCCGCCAGCACTTGCTGGAGGGTCTTTTCATACCCCTCGGTCGGAAGGACTTTGACCAGGTCGAAGTCCGGGGCTTCGCGGGTGGCCCGATCCCAATATCGGCCATCGGTCACCAGTTGGGCAACCTGGAACGTGATAAACAGCCAGGCTGTTGTGCCCGTAAATCCACTTAAGTAGCGCCGATTGGCCGAATTCACGATGAGGATGCCGTCAAGGTTCGCGCTGCGCAGATGTTCGCGCAGGTTGGTTATTCGTGGGTTGTTCCCCTTCGTCTGTGGCATGGGTTGGTACTCCTTGGGCCCGAGGGTGAAAACGATCGTAGATGTCCTTCAGGTGTTGTTGGCTCACGTGGGTGTACACCTGGGTCGTTTGCGGGCTTTTGTGGCCGAGCAACTCTTGCACCACGCGAATGTCGGCCCCGCCCTCCATGAGGTGGGTGGCGAAGGAGTGGCGCAGCATGTGGGGGGTGACATTCTTGCGGATGCCCGCGCGCTGGGCGTAATCGTGGACAATTTTGGTGATGCTCACGCGTGAAAGCCGTTGCCCGTAGCGGTTGAGGAAGAGGGCCGGGGATGCGCGCTTGGGATTCACCAATTGTGGGCGGCCCCGTTGTAAGTACGTGCGAAGAGCCAAGGCTGCTGCCTCGCCGAAGAGGGCGATGCGTTCTTCACCGCCCTTTCCCTCACGGATCCAAAGTTCCCGCCGGTCAAGATCGACATCGTCCACATTGAGCGCGACCAGTTCGCCCAAGCGAATGCCCGAGCCATAGAGGAGTTCCAGGATGGCGCGATCGCGCAGGGCATATGGGGTGTCTCCGTTGGCAGCGCGCATAAGGGCGTAGACTTCGTCCACGCTTAGGTAACGCGGGAGGCGACGCCCCAGTTTGGGTCCACTAACGAGTCCGACGCGGGTATCTTCCACGTAGCCCCGCTTGCTGAGGAATTGAAAGAAGGCCCGCACCTCGTACAACCGTCGCGAGACACTGGCAGGGGCCATTCCCTCCCGGGCGAGGTCTCCCAGCCATTCTTCCAGGTGGCGCGGATGCACGTCGTTCCACGACGTGATGCCCCGCTCTTCCAGGAAGGCCGCAAATTCACCGATCTCTCGCCCGTAGTTGCGCAGCGTGTAGGGGGAAGCCCGACGCTCCACCTCCAGGTAGCGGAGATATTCTTGCAGCCATGTGTGCAACGGTTGCTCCGCCTGTGTCACGACAGAGATCCCTTTTGTGGTTCGATGATTCCGCTTCCGCGACCCGTGCTTAGTGGGCGGCGCCCGCTTGGTTTGATCCCTTGCCTTCGAACAAAGGATCAAGGAAGGGGCAAATGGTTGATGCAATTATGGCATATTTCCTGTGACGGGACAACTGTGGGGCGATCACGTTTTGAAGTTGTGTATGCCGTCCTGGTAAGGCCACACTCTCCTGCATTGGGGACACCGGAGGTCTTCGGTTTTGATGGGCAAGGGCTCGTGCCCACAGGCCGGGCACCGGAAGGCAAGGGGGCGGGATTCTCCCCAATCGGCAGGGATGACGGGGCGGGCGCGCAGGAAGACGCTGGGGCTCACCTTGAGCAGGGCACCGGGGCGCTGCAGCAGGGCATCCAGGCGGGCGAGGATGTGCGGGGGGACACGGCGTTTGAGCCAGGGGATGCGGAAGTGGGAGACCGCGCGCGCGGCCTCGACACGTAAGCCCACATCGCGCAGTCGAGCCTCCACCCACCTGGGGTGGAAGTCGTAGTTCAGGGGCACGAAGGGGTACGGCTCCAGGTCGAAGGGGCTCCATGACTGGCGGCGCAGGGCGTAGCGAACCAGGGCTTTGAGGTGGCGTTTGTTAGCGAACTCCAGGACGAGGGCGCCATGCGCGCGCAGGATGCGGGCCAGGTGGGCGAGAGCCGCGGGCGCGTCTTCCAGGTGGTGCATGACGCGCACCATAACCACGGCGTCGAACGCGCGCGAGGCAAAGGGGAGGCGGTACAGGTCCCCGGCCACAAAGAGGTAGCGGGGATCGTCGCCTAAGTGTTCGCGGGCCTCGTGGAGGAGGGAGGTGGCGTAGTCGAAGAGGACGACCCGCTCGTAGCCCGCGTAGAGGGGGGTAAGACGTCCAAACCCTGCCCCGACTTCGATGAGGGTTTCGCCTTGCGGGGGGAGCAGGGCGCGCAGGGCGTAGCGGTCGGCCAGGTCTTCGAAGCGTCGCTCGGGCGTCCAGAACTCTGTGCGGTAACGGCTGCCCTCGTAGTCGCAGATGGCAGGCATGGGTGTTTCACGTCTCTCGGTGTGTTTCACGTGAAACGCTACTCGCTACTCGTCGATGGAGCCTGGCGGGCCAGCAGGGAACGCATCAGGCGCTCGAACTCTTCCACACTGCCAACCTGCCGCAAGGCCTGGTGGAGGGTTTCCAGCACCGCCACGTCTTCAATCCGCCGCACATCCGGCATCACCTGTAAACCCTCTACCCCAAACTTGAGTTCCAGCCCCAACTCGATACCCTCCAGAAGCCCCTCTCGAAGCCCTTCCTTGCGCCCTTCCCTCACCCCTTCTTCCTTGATCAGTTCATAAGCAAACGACTCCACCATGATGTCCCTCCTTCGCTCCAGCAACAAGCGAGGCAACTCCTTCGAGACCAAGCCGGCAAGCAACGCCATGATGGTGAGCATGTCCGCCTTTACTTCGCGCACCAGATGGCTCTCGTACAATCGCCGGTCCGCTTCGTCCACCGCCTCCTCTCCCCCGCGCATCAGGGGCGTCAAGGGTAAAAGGCACAGCGGGCCGTGTTGGACGGTCTCCCAGGCATCTTGCTCGTAAACCCTCACCACGCGATAGCGAAAGCGGACTTCTCGATCCTCGAACGTGTCCGTGACCTGTCCCCCCGGCCGTAACAGGAGGACCACACTCAGCGCGTCCAGCCCCTCGCGCAGGCGATGCCGGGTGCGGTACTCCAGAAGACGCAGCGGAAACGTCGGCTCCCAGCGCGTCTGTAACTCCACCAGGACGAGCAGATCTTCGCCTTGGCCGGTGACGACCCGCAAGGGAAAGTCGCTCCGCCGCACACTGGTGGTCTCCTGCGGCACCTCGACCAGTGTGGCGGCAGTGACGTCCAAACCCACCAGGTGCTCGAGAATGGCCTTCCCACAATGGCGCAACAGTTCCTTGAGCGCAATGTCGTAGTGCACGATGCCTCGGCCCCCTTCCGTGTGCAGGATATTATAGCATTGCCGGGGGCGCGCGGCGAACCTGGGATGCCCTGCTCGTTCTTGCTCCACTACGCTCCCTGCAGTACACTGGAGGAGAGCATCTCACCCCACGCGCGGAGGTGTACTATGACCACCGTCGCCATCACCGGCGCGGCCGGCTACATCGGCCAGCGACTGCTTCACCACCTCGTTCAGGAGCCCAACATCGACCACATCGTGGCTCTGGACATTCGCCCACCTGCGTTCGAACACCCGAAGGTCACGTTCGTGCACCATGATGTCACCCACCCCATGAGCGAACTCTTCGTCCGGCATGGGGTTGACATGGCCGTCCACCTGGCGTTCATCGTTGACCCCACCCATGACCGCGCTCGCGAGCGCCGCATCAACGTCGGCGGAACCGAGAACTTCCTCGCCGCCTGTCACGCCGCCCAGGTCGAGACCCTCCTCGTCGCCAGCAGCGCCACCGTCTACGGCGCCTGGCCCGACAACCCTCCCCTCATTCCGGAGGACGCTCCCCTGCGCGGCAAGCCCGGCTTCCCCTATGTGGAGGACAAACTCGTGCAGGAGGAACTCGTCGCCCGCTACACGCGCGAACACCCCGACTGCCGCGTGCTCATCACCCGCGCCACCGTGGTCACGGGCCCCCACATGAACAACTTCATGGCCCGCTACTTCTCCCGCCCCATTGCCTTCATCGTGCGCGGGGCCAACCCCGCCCTGCCCCTGGTGCACGAGGACGACACCGCGGAAGCCACGGCCAGGATCCTCCTGCAGGCACCTCCCGGGCCGTACAACATCAACGCGCCCAACCCTGTTCCCATGCAGGACATCGTGCGGCGGATGGGCGCGCGCGTGCTCGCCCTGCCCCCGGGCCTTCTGTACCCCCTTGCCACCCTGGGCTGGACATTGCGCCTGCGCGCCATCACCGAGGCCCCGCCCGCGCTCCTCGACTACATCCGCTATCCCTGGGTGGCGGATGGCAGCAAAGTGACCCGCGTCACCGACTTTACCTATCGCTACGACGGCTGGGCCGCCCTGGAATCCTTCGTCGCCTCCCGTCGTTCACGGCTCACCCCATAACGCACGACGCACGACGCACAACGTATGGAGGTCGCCATGCCCGTCTTTCGCACCACCGAAGAACTCTACACCGTCATGGGCGCCCTCTTCGAGCGCCTGAAGGCCCATCCCGAAATAGCCCCGCGGCTCCTCGAGGGGAACATGGTCATCCGCTTTCGCTGGCGGGATCCCGATGGCGAGGTGACCATCGACTTGCGCCGCGCGCCTATCACCTACACCTTTGGCCCGTCCGACCTCAAGCCCGACGTGGAAATGATTCAGTCCGCGGACGTGGCCCACCGTTTCTGGTTGGGGGAACTCAGCGTGCCGCGAGCCATCGCCACCCGCCAGGTGATTGCCAAGGGCTCGGTGCCCAAGGCCCTCAAACTCCTCCCCGCTATTCAACCCGCCTTTGCCATCTACCGGGAAATGCTGCGCGACCTGGGGCGGGAGGACCTCCTAACCCCGCCCACGACCCGCAAACGGAGGCCCTTCTGGGAACGGTGGCTGCGCGGCCGGCGCTCGCGCCCGTCCTCGCTCCGCCTCAACTTCGAGGCCCTGAACCGCCACTTCATCCCCCTGGTGGAAGGCGACGTCTCCCCCTCGCCACTCGAGCCCCGCCCCTCTCCCCTTCCCGAATCCCTGCCCGACCTCAAGCGGGAGATGTTGCGCCGCATGATGCTCATCCGCTCCTTCGAGGAACACCTGAGTCAGGCCTTCGCGGCCGGCGATCTCCCCACCGAGGCCATCCACCTTTCCATCGGCCAGGAAGCGACCGCGGTTGGAGCCTGTTTTGCCCTGGTTCCCACCGACACCATGGCCACGACCCACCGCGGGCACGGGCACATGCTCGCCAAAGGGGCCGACCTGGACGGCATGATGGCCGAGATTTACGGCAAGGCCACGGGGCTGTGCAAGGGGAAAGGGGGGTCCATGCACGTGACCGACGCGCGCGTGGGCGCGCTCGGGGCCAACGGCATTGTGGGCGCGTCCGCGCTCATCGCCACGGGCGCGGGCCTGGCCAGCAAACTCACCGCCTCCCCCTCAGTAAGCCTGGCCTTTCTGGGGGATGGCGCCACCAACCAGGGCATGTTCCACGAGGCGGTAAACTTCGCCGCCGTGTTCGACCTGCCTGTTGTCTTCGTGGTGGAGAACAATCAGTATGGCGAGTTCACCCCCGTGCAGAAACACACGCGCGTCCAGCACCTGGCCGACCGCGCCGTCGCCTACGGCATTCCAGGAGTTCGCGTCGACGGCAACGACGTCTGGGCCGTGTACGAGGCCGTGTCGCAGGCCGTGGAACGGGCGCGCCAGGGAGCGGGCCCCACCCTTGTCGAGTGCGTCACCTATCGCTGGCACGGGCACATGGAAGGAGAAACAGCCCAGTATCGTTCCTCGGACGAGATCGCTCGGTGGCAGGCGCGCGATCCGATTCACCTGTGGACGCATCGTCTTCAGGCCGAGGGGCTGGCGACCGACGCCGACGTCCAGGCCTGGTGGGAAGAGGCGCGCGCTCGCGTGGCCGAGGCCGCGCGTCGGGCCCAGGCCGCGCCCGAACCCGCCCCCGAGTCCCTGACAGAGGATGTGTTCGCGCCCGATCCCAAAGCCCTCTACACCCCTGCCTCTCCCCCACCCGCCACGCGCGAGGTCACCTACTCCCAAGCCCTGTGGGAGGCCCTGGCCGAGGAGATGGCCCGTGACCGCGCCGTCTTCCTCCTCGGCGAGGACGTCAGCCACGGCGGATACTTCGCGGTCACCGCGGGGCTTGCCGACGAGTTCGTGGGCCGCGTGCTCGATACCCCCATCAGCGAGTACGCCATCGTGGGCGCGGCCGTGGGCGCGGCCATGTGCGGCATGCGCCCCGTCGCCGAGATTCTCTTCTCCGACTTCCTGACCACGTGTATGGACCCCCTGGTGAACCAGGCGGCCAAGTTGCGCTACATGTCGGGGGGACAGTACGCGCTGCCCCTGGTCGTGCGCACGCCAGGGGGCGCGGGTCTGGGTATGGCCGCCCAGCACAGCCAGAGCCTGGAAGCCCTGCTCACGGGCATCCCCGGCCTCATCATCATTGCCCCCTCCACCCCGATGGACGCCAAGGGCCTGCTCAAGGCCGCCATTCGTTCCAACAACCCCGTCCTTTTCTTCGAGAACAAACTCCTCTATTTGCAGACAGGGCGTATCCCCGAAGGCGAGTACCTCGTCCCCATTGGTGTAGGGGATGTGAAGCGTGAGGGCCGCGATGTGACGGTAGTAGCGATTGGCAGCTTGGTGCCCGTGGCGATGCGCGTGGCCGACGACCTAGCGCGCGAGGGCATCGAGGTAGAGGTGGTTGACCCACGAACGCTTGTTCCACTGGATATGGCCACCATCATGCGATCGGTGGTGAAAACGGGGCGGTTGGTCACGGTGGAGGAGGGGGCGTTGAACCACAACTTCGGCGCGGAGATCATCGCTCGGGTGGTGGAGATCGCGCCCCAGGTGCTCAAAGCACCCCCGCGGCGCGTGGCCGCGGCCGACGTGCCCATCCCTTATGCCCGTAACCTGGAGCAGGCCGCGGTGCCGGGCGAAGAGGATATCCGTCGTGCAATCCTCGCCCTCTTTTAACCCTGGCGAGGATTGGCCCATGGTGCTCCATGTCACCCTCGTGCAATGGGCTTTGCACTTGGGATATAGAAGGCATATTTGTTGTTCCACGGGGGCAAGGCGACGTGAGAGGTTGGCGTTCGTTCATAAACTGAGTATTATGGGGATGTCAGCAACTCCATAAGAACGGGTTTTATCTTCGCGAGCGGATACACCTCTGAATAGGAGGATCACGGTATGCAGCGAGGGGAGATGTTGGCGTGGGGGGCAGGGGGATTCCTGCTGTTTATACTCGCCTGGTTTTTCAGCATGGCGCCACTTCAGGCAGAACGTGCGCCGGCCCCCGTGCTGGGCCTTACCTCTCCCCTTTCCACGCCCACCCCCACAGACACGCCAACCTCTACTCCAACAGGAACACCCGCCGCAACACCAACCGTGACGCCTTCCTACACTCCAACCCCTACCAATACCGTGCCTCCTACACGTCCGCCTACCCCGACGTGGACGCCTACCCCAACGGTTACGCCTTCTGTCCCTCCGACTCCTACGCCTACGCCGTCTCCGAGTGCGACCCCCACATTGCCCTTGGGAATGATTCAGGGCATGGTTTGGCAGGACGACAATCGTAACGGACAACGGGATGACGGAGAGCCTGCCATCTCTGGTATACAAATTTCCCTGTTGGCGATGGACGGGATGGTTTTGAGTGTGACGTTTACAGCGGGTGACGGCACATATCAGTTTACTCACTTGCCCTCCGGGCAGTACATCGTGCGAGAACACGATCGCGCGGGCTTCTTTTCCAGTACACCAAACGATGTCGTTGTCTTGGTCCAGCCAGGCCAGGTTTGGACATTGAATTTTGGCGATTATCCCGCCGGTCCTACGCCCACCTCCACTCCCACTCCTACTTCGACGTTCACACCAACTTCTACCCCCTCTGCAACGTTGACTCCAACTTATACTTTGACACCTACGCCACTGCCAACCCCCACTCCTACCTCTTGGCCTGCATGGTGTCGAGATATCATCGTTAACCCAGGGTTTGAAAACCGCGATGGTTGGATTCTTTTCCAGACGCCTTATCCTCCTTCGTACGTGGACGTGACGGGGTTCCCTTCGGGTTCTCGACCCTTGGCAGGAAATTGGGCTATGCGCCTTGGTATTACAGAAGTTGTTGACCCAGAATCGTATTCTTCAGTGCGTCAGATTATCGACTTGCCCGGCAATGCTCATACCATTCGCTTACAGTTTTGGCGGTGGACATTTTCCCTGGATAGCAATGGTGGTGACCGACAGGAGGTCCTCTTGCTCGATGCGGATGGACGTCGTGTGCAGGCTATACTTTGGCGGGCTGATCCTGCCAAAAATGAAGCAAAGTGGGTGTACACGGATGTGGACCTTCTTCCTTACAGGGGAAAGCGTTATACCCTTTACTTCAATGTATACAATGATCAGGATGTATATGTGTCGGCCATGTTCTTGGATGAAGTTCACTTGTACGCATGTGTCCCTCCTTCCCCTACCCCTCCACCAACCCCTACATCAACTTTCACACCTACTGTACCACCAACACAGGTCGTTCCCCCGCCTATGGTGGTGACCGTTACCTCCACGCCAACTTTCCAACCATCGCCAACACAAGAAAGTATATTCTCTCGCCTTTCTGTTGAGGGAGCGGAGTGGCGTCAGAAGCTCCAGGCAGCTTTGGGAACAGCATGTATTCTTGCAACATTGATTTTTGCTTTTCTTTTCCTGTTCATGTATCTCCTCATTGTTGGGCGTCATCGTGAAGAACAGGAACAATAGCGCCGAGTTGTACGTGTTTTCTCACTTGACAGGTCGCCGTCTCTTGTTTAGGATGGCTCTCACCACAAGAGGGGCTAATAAGGAGTAGGCGGTGACCCTGAGAAAAATCATTTACGCCGAGGAGCGTGGATTCGATATCTTGCACGATGCCTGGGAGCGTCTGGTTGCGCGCACCCCGTTTCCCTCCCCTTTTATCACCTGCGACTGGCACCGTCTGTGGTGGCAGCACTTTCGCGAGGGGAACCTTCACCTGGTGGCATGGTTTGATGAAGAGGAATTGGTGGGCCTGGCCCCTTTTTACATAAGCGATGGAAGCGCCCATTGCTGTCTTCGGCCGGTGGGAGGCATTGAAATAGCAGATTATCTGGACATCTTGGCTGTTGCCGGGCGCGAGGAGGAGATCTACAATGCCTTTCTCGATCACCTGGAAAGTCCGGATGCTCCTGAATGGACGGAGATAGAACTTATCAATTTGCCAGAGCACACCCTCACGTACCGACGTTTGCCTCAGTTGGCCCAAGAGCGCGGCTGGTGGGCTTGGACTCGCATTGAGGATGTGTGTCCTGTCGTGCCGCTTCCTGAGACATTTGAGGAGTACCTCCAACTTTTGGATAAGAAACAGCGTCACGAGGTCAGGCGCAAACGTCGCCGACTATATCGTTTTGCCTCGGATGTGCGCTACCATGTCGTGCAGCCTCACGAAGATCTTCAATCGGCGATGGATCAATTCGTGCATTTGCACCGGCGCAGTCATCCGGATAAGGCGGCCTTCATGACACCGCAAATGGAGATGTTTTTTCGTGATTTGGCAGAGTTAGCGATGGCTCGCGGGTGGCTTCATCTGGCTTTCCTGGAGGTAAACGGCGAGGCCGTTTCGACTTTACTGTGTTTCGACTACAACGACCGACGGATGGTTTACAACAGTGGGTTTGAGCCAGAGGTTGCGCGGGAGATCTCCCCGGGGGTCAACCTGGTGGTCATGGATATAGAAGACGCGATTCAGCAGGGGCTGAAGGTATTCGATTTCCTGCAAGGAGATGAAACGTACAAGTTCCGCTTAGGGGCCATTCCCACCTACGTCTATCGGGCGCTCTTACGGCGCGAGCCCTTGCCCCCAGAATTCATTCACCACGGGAAGACGGTGTTGCGGCAGGAGCGTGAAGGTACATGAAGCCATTGCGCATCTGTATGTTGAGTGTCCATACGTGTCCCCTGGCCGTCCTTGGGGGCAAGGAGACGGGCGGGATGAATGTCTACGTGCGGGAGGTAGCGCGCGAACTCGCGCGCCGCGGTCACACCGTGGACGTGTTCACCCGCAACCAGAACCCCGAGGTGCCCACCATCAGCCACGCGCTTGGCCCCCGCGCCCGCGTCATCCACGTCACCGCGGGGCCGCCCCACCCTATGCCCAAGGACGCCATCGCCGACCACCTGGAGCAGTTCGTCGCCGAGGTGCTGGTCTACAGCGACGGCCAGCCCTACGACATCCTCTACGCCCACTACTGGCTTTCGGGTCTGGCAGGACTCCACCTGCG
Source organism: Anaerolineae bacterium (assembly GCA_026983525.1). Taxonomy (GTDB): domain Bacteria; phylum Chloroflexota; class Anaerolineae; order JAADDB01; family JAADDB01; genus S141-23. The sequence continues at coordinate 24,062 of JALWHQ010000465.1, forward strand.
CGCGCTCTGGGGAAGCCCTCTACTACAGATGTTCCACACCCTGGGCAGGATGAAGAACAAGATCGCGGCCACGCCCGCGGAACGGGCCTCAGAGCGCCGTATTGCCGCGGAGCACCGTCTCGTGCGCGAGGTCGACCACATTGTGGCGGGCAGCCCGATGGACGAGCAACACCTTGTGGAGGAGTACGGCGCCTCACCTGAGAAGATCACCGTCATCCCTCCAGGTGTGGACGTGCGGCACTTTTACCCGCGGCCGCGAGCACAGGCGCGAGCGAACATTGGTCTCGATCCCAACACCTTCGTCATGCTCTTCGTGGGGCGCATCGAACCCCTCAAGGGCATCGAAACGCTCCTGCGCGCGGTGAAGATCCTCAGTCAGCGCTGCTGCCGCTTGCAGGACATGCAGGTGCTGATCATCGGCGGGGACGCGTCTGTACCGCCCGAGCAGATGGACGAGGAACTGGCCCGCCTCATGCGGCTGTGCAACGAACTGGGTTTGGACGACTTGGTCACCTTTCTGGGCAAGCAGGGGCAGGATGTGCTGCCCGACTACTACAGCGCCGCGGACGTGGTCGTGATGCCTTCCCACTATGAGTCCTTTGGTATGGTGGCGCTGGAGGCGATGGCCTGCGGCACGCCTGTGGTTGCGTCGCGCGTGGGCGGGCTGTTGTTCACGGTCATCGATGGGGTGACGGGGATGCACGCGCGCTCGGGCGACCCCGAATCCCTGGCCGAGAAACTCCAATGGCTCATGCTGGATCCCGACCTGCGGGCGCGGCTGGGGCGGCAGGCGTGGCACATGGCCCAGCAATACGCGTGGCCGCGCATCGTCGATCACCTGGAATTGCTCTTCCAGCACGCGCTGGAAGGGCGGGGTTCCTCGGCCCAGGTGTCTGTGCCCTCCAGCGTCGCCCACGTCATCTCGTATGTCCGACCGTGAGGAAGGCGGGATGAGCGAGCACTCGACCGTGTTGCTCCTCGTGCGCCACGGGGAAACCGACGCCAACGTGGCGGGCACCTGGCAGGGCGCGACGGATCACCCCCTGAATGACCGCGGGGTACGACAGGCCCACGCTCTGGCCCAACGCCTCGCCTCCGAAGCCCCTGATATTGTGGCCATCTACACGAGTCCACTGCGCCGCGCGCACCAAACTGCAACCATCATCGCCCAGGCCCTGGGAGATGTCCCCATCCACGTGGACGCGGGCTTGAGCGAGTACAACCTGGGGGAGTGGGAAGGGCTGACCTACGAGGAACTGCGGTATGAGAAGCGACTGTGGGAGCGGATGGCCCAGGACCCCCACTGGGCGCCACCAGGCGGGGAGTCCGCATACACCTTTGCCACGCGCGTGCTCCAGGCCTTTCGCCGCGCGGTCGAATCTCACCCTGGACAGAAAGTGCTGGTGGTGAGTCACGGTGGCGCCATCGCCACCGCGCTGGCCCTCTTGCTCGAGGATGATGGCACCTTGTGGCGCAAATATCAGATGGCAAACTGCGCCATCAGTGAATTGCACTTTTCGCCTCACCCTACCCTGGTGCGCTTCAACGACGTTGCCCACCTGGAAGCGGTGGGACACGGCGGGCCGTCCAGAGTGGGGGGATAACGAACTCAATCGGGCACGACCCGCCACTCCTGCTCCTCGGGGTCGAAGTCGGAGATTTGCTCCAGGGGAAGTTTGATGTACTTGCCGTAGGCGGACACCGCGACCGTGCCGTCGGGCAGGAGCAGTTCGCCCTCCCCCTCGAAGATGCGGCGTGTGTCGCGCGTGATGCGTCCAATCACCCGCAATTCCTCGCCCAGGGGCACGGCCTTGTGAAAGCGCAGGCGCAACTCCGCGGTTACCCCCCACACCGTTTCCCCGTACTTCACCATCAACGCCCGCCCGATGGTTTCGTCGAGAATGGCCGCGGCCACGCCACCGTGAAGCCGTCCTGGGTAACCCTGGTGTATCTCCTGGGGAGTGAATTTGGCCATTACCGAGCCATCGTCCAACTCGTAAAAGAAGGCCTTCAGCCCTGCCACGTTCTTCATGCCACAGACGAAGCACATCTTGGAGTTGGGTTGCTTGCGCATGGTTCATTCCTCCGCTGGGGAAGGGTGGCACATAAAAGCGGGGGTGGTATGTGGAGGCCACCACCCCCGAACGTACAGCGTACACGGGCACCCAAGTGTTGGCAAGATTAGGCGTGCACAGGTTCGGGCAGGCGCTCGAAGGTCACTTTATCCGTGTGGGTGTCCAGGATAGCGTAGTGCCCGTCGTACAGGGGACCAGGATTGATGACCAGCGTAGTGCCGATCATGGTCGTGCCCTGTCCCTCGCGGGCCATACCCACGACGGCATAGCGCGGCCGATACGTCTTGATCAGCTCATCCACCACGTGTTTGCCCACGTTGCGCCCGTGGTCGCGATCCACAGGATCCCGTCGCGGCGGCGTGTGGTAGACGAAGAAGGGTGTCTGTTTCACGTGCCGCAGGAATTCGAAAGCAAACAGAGCCTCCCAATCGGGGTACATCAACACCAGCCGATTCTCCCGTTCGCCCGTGGACGTAATGGCGCCCCCAAACCCTGTGATGGCCAGGTTCTCGCTGGGCATGGGCACGAAGGAGCGATGCACCATGTGAACGTCGGGGGCCACTACTTCGTGATTCAAGGCTGCCTGCAGGAACAAACGTTCAGGAGCATCCAGATACCCAGGCACCACAAACACGGGCACACCGAGGGTTCCCAGTTGATCGAAGAAGGCTTCGTACTCGGCGACGGCCTTGTCCTCCAGTTCCTTCAGCAGCACGTCATCGATATCGGGCCCTGTGCCCGTTTCCAGGGCCTTCTCGAAGGCGTGTACTCGCTCGTCCTCGCCGATGACGTTTCCCGCAAAGATGACCGCGTGAATGCCGTTCTTTTCCACGACCTCACGCACTTGCGGAATGCGTTCCACCGCGCCCCTCAGGTCGGACAAGAGGAGAACCCTCATGGTTCCACCTCCTTTCCACTTCGCTCTAACTTATTGATGATCCTCTTCTCCGAACAACCATTTTAGGCCGCGTGCATTAGATTTATGTAAGGTTTCTGTGAGAGAAATGCAAGAGGGATGAGGCTCCCATTGGCTGGGGATGTAAACAGAAGGGATTCACCTTTGGTCGCGGTAACCATGGACGATAGACGATGGACAATGGATGACACACTACTTCGATTGTCCATTGTCTATCGTCCATCGTCAAAAGTCCACAGGTCGGCCCGTGTACGCGTGGCGGAAGAGGCGCGCGAGTTCGTCGCGCGTGGGAATGCGCCGCGAGGTCACAATGGTGGAATCCGCTTCAGCCAGGTCGCACAGACGTTCTAAGTGCTCTTCGAAATCCTGACGCGAGACGCCCGCCTCTTGCAGGGAGGTGGGTTCCTCGATGCGGCGGGCCAGGTCGCGAACGGCTTCGGCCAGCGCCTTGCCCGCTTTTTCCTCGCTCTCGGCAGGCAGCCCCAGGAACGCGGCCAGATCGCGGTAGCGGCCAACGCCCCCGTTCGCAGTGTACTCGATGGTGTAGGGGAGGAACAGGCCCACCACGCGGCCGTGGTGCAGGTGAAACACCGCGCCCGCGCTGTGGCCCATGGCATGGGCGAGCGCGGCCATGCTGTTACCGAACCCCAGGCCCGCGATGGTCGCGGCGTTGGCCATCTTCTCCCGCGCCTCAGGGTCGTCCGCGCCGTGCTCGACCGCGCGCGGCAGGTACTCGAAGACCAGCCGCGCGGCCTGCAGGCACAGCCCATCGGTAAAGTCGTTGGCCCAGGTGCTGCTGTACCCCTCGACCGCGTGGGTGAGCACATCCATGCCTGTGGCCGCGGTCAGGTCATGGGGCAGGTGCAGGGTGAAGGCAGGGTCGACGATGGCGATGTCGGCCACAGCCTCGCGCGTGCCCAGCCCTAACTTGCGCCCCTCTTCCCGATCCGTGAGCACGATGGCCCAGGTGACTTCCGCGCCCGTGCCCGCGGTGGTGGGGATACAGATGAGGCGGGCTTTCTTGCGCAGGCCCAGTCGCTCCAGGGGGCTGATGGCGTCGGGCTCCATGTCGGGGCGCTCGTAGAGAATCCACATGGCCTTGGCCGCGTCCATGCACGAGCCCCCACCCAGCCCGATGATCCAGTCGGGCTCGTAGGCGCGCATGGCCTCCGCACCACGGCGCACCGTCTGCAAGGAGGGCTCGGGTTCCACCCCCGCGAACACCTGGCTTTCTATGCCCGCCTGCTTCAGGCGCTTTTGCACGTCCTCGGCGAAGCCCAGGCGGACGATGTTCTCATCGGTGACGATGAACGCGCGCCGCCCTTCCAGTTCCTCCAGGTACGAAAGCGCATCCTCGCCGAAGATGATTTCGGGTGAGTTGAAGAACCACATGGTGGGCTCCTGGGTATCGGGTATCGGGTATCGGGTATTGGAACGGCCAACCGTTGGTAATCAAGTATTCCATCGCCAATACCCGATACCTACTACCCAATCCCTGCGGTCGACGTGTGGTATGAGTGAGTTTCGAAATACTCCCAATGAGCGAAAAGTGTGTTTATGCCTCTGGAAACTCCGTCGGCACCATGGTGCAACAGCGCACCAGTTCGTTGGCGGCCTTCACCGAGCGCATGATTTTCATCAGGTTGCCCTTAAGTTTGAGTTTGCGCGTCATCATCGCCTGGATGGGATCCAGTTGCGCGGTGACGACCTGTTTCCACACTTTGTACGGCGCGGTGATGACGAACTCGGGCTGTTTGTGTTCGTCGGGGTTCTCCACAATGTACGCGTTGCGGCACTCGCCGTGCCACAGGTCCATGTAGAGGACGACGGGCTCCTTCAACGTGGTCGTCTCATCGGGCTCCACGATGAAGAAGAAATCCCCCTCCCACGTCTTGGCCGCGCTGCGGTAGTCCTCACTGTTGTTGAGCACATCCTTCAGCGCGTTCACCCATTCGGCGGATGGGAATACATAGGCCATGGTGAATCCTCCCCACAGTCTCTAATACCCAATACCTGATACCTGATACCTGATACCTGATACCCAACAAGGGTATGTAGTCTATCGAATACTGGGTATCAGGTATTGGGTATCGGATATCAGGTATTGAGCCGTTCCTCAAGCAACTTCCTCACCACCGCGGGGTTGGCCTTGCCGCGGGTGGCTTTCATGACCTGACCCACGAACCAGCCGAAGAGGCCCTTCTTGCCCTCGCGGTAGCGGCGCACTTCGTCAGGGTTGTCGGCGATGACTTGTTCGACGATGGCGACAAGCGCGTCCTCGTCGCTGACCTGGGCCAGCCCCTTCTCGTCCACGATGGCCTGGGCCGACTTCCCCGTCTCGAACATTTCTTGCAGGACGGACTTGGCCGTGTTGCGGTTGATGGTGCCTTTATCCACCAGGCGCAGGAGTTCGGCCAGGCCCTCGGGGGTGACGCGCATGGCCGAGATGGGGATGTTGGCTTCGTTCAGGTGGCGGAAGACTTCGCCCGTGAGCCAGTTGTACACCTCGCGCGCGTTGCCATACGCCCTGACCGCGGCCTCATACCAGTCGGCCACCTCCTTGTCCTCCACCACGATGCCCGCCTCCTTGCGGGAAAGCCCGTACTCGCGACCGAAGCGTTCAATCTTGGCATCGGGGAGTTCGGGCAGGGTGGCGCGCAGTTCCTCCACCCACTCGCGCGGGATCTCCAGCGGGAGCAGGTCGGGCTCGGGGAAGTAGCGGTAGTCGTGCGCGTACTCCTTGCTGCGCTGGACAAAAGTGCGCCCGCGCGCGGCATCCCAGCCCAGGGTCACCTGCTCAATGGTGCCGCCGCTTTCCAGCACCTCGATCTGGCGCTGGACTTCGTAAGCAATGGCATCGCGCACGGCCTTGAAGGAGTTCAGGTTTTTGATTTCCACCTTGGTGCCGAATTCCTTCTGGCCCTTGGGACGGATGGACAGGTTGGCCTCGCAGCGCATGGCCCCCTTTTCCATGTCCGCGGTGCTCACGCCCAGGTAGCGCAGGATGGTGCGCAATTTCGTCAGGTAGCGGTGGGCCTCCTCCGCGCTGCGGATGTCCGCCTCGGTGACGATTTCCAGCAGGGGGACGCCGGCGCGGTTCAGGTCGACCAGGCTGTGTCCGTTGACGTGGACGAGTTTGCCCGTGTCCTCTTCCAGGTGGGCGCGGCGAATACGGATGCGCTTGGGTTGGCCGTCATCCCCCTCGATTTCCACCCACCCGTTGTAAGTGAGTGGCAATTCATACTGGGAAATTTGGTAGCCCTTGGGCAGGTCGGGGTAGAAGTAGTTCTTGCGGGCAAAGACGGAGAACTCCGCGATTTCGCAGTTCAGGGCCAAGCCCGTGCGGATGGTGGCCTCGACCGCGGCTTTGTTGATCACGGGGAGCGCGCCTGGCAGGGCCATGCACACGGGACACACGTGGGTGTTTGGGGGCGCGTCCGCGTAATCCGCGCTACACCCACAAAACATCTTCGACTTGGTCAGTAATTGCGCATGGACTTCCATGCCGATGATCACTTCATACTCGCGAGTCATGAGAGACCTCGGTAAGGGTAAGTTCTCGCACTTATGATTGCGTCGTGCGTCTTGCGTCGTGCGTCATGCGTGATACGTAACGATTGACGATTAAGGCGTAACACCATGTGTGACGCAAGACGAATGACGCACGACGCATCACGCATCACGTATCACGTATCACGCATCACGTATCACGCCTATATGTATCCTAACCGCCTTGCTTCCTTCCGCAAGTCCTCGCGAAAGTCGGGATGGGCGATGTTGATCAGCGCCTCCACACGCTGGCGGATGGTCTTGCCGTGCAGGTAGGCCACGCCGTACTCGGTGACCACGTAGTGGACGTCGTTGCGGGTGGTCGTCACGCCCGCGCCCGGCTTGAGGGTGGCGACGATGCGGGAGATGGTGCCTCCCTTGGCCGTGGAGGGCAGGGCGATGATGGGCTTGCCCCCCTTGCTGCGTGCGGCCCCGCGAATGAAGTCCACCTGGCCACCCACGCCGCTGTAGAAGCGGTGGCCGATGGAGTCCGCGCACACCTGGCCCGTCAAATCCACCTCGATGGCCGAGTTGATGGCTATCATGTTGTCGTTCTGGGCGATGATGAAGGGGTCGTTCACATAGTCAGTGGGGTGGAATTCCACCATCGCGTTGTTGTCCACGAAGTCGTACAGGCGCTGTGAGCCCAGCACAAAGCCGACGACGATCTTCCCCCGATGGATGGTTTTGCGCTCGTTGGTGATGACGCCCGCCTCGACGAGTTCCACCACACCGTCGGAGAACATTTCCGTGTGGATGCCCAGGTCTTTCTTGTCGCGCAGGTAGAGGAGCACTGCGTCAGGGATGCCGCCGATGCCCAGTTGCAGCGTGGCGCCATCGGGGATAAGGTCGGCAATGTGTTCGGCTATGCGCATTTGCACGTCGCCTGGACTCCCCTGGGGGAGTTCGGGGAGGTGGTAGGAGACAGGGACAAAATGGTGGATTTTCGAGACGTGGATGAAGGAATCGCCCAGGGAGCGGGGCATTTTGTCGTTCACTTCGGCGATGACGATTTTGGCCGATTCAGCCGCGGGCTTGGTGATGCCGACCTCGATCCCAAAGGAGCAGAAGCCATGTTCGTCAGGTGGGGAAACATGGACAAGGGCTACGTCTATGGGCAATTCACCTGAGCGGAAGAGCCCGGGAATTTCGCTTAGGAAGATAGGGGTGAAATCCGCGCGCCCCTCGTGGACGGCCTTACGCACGTTAGCGCTGATGAAGAGGGTGTTCACACGCAGTTTGCCCTCCAGGTCGGGACTGACGTAATCCGCGTCTCCCACGGTGAGCACCTGAACGATTTCCACGTTCTCGACTTCCCCCGCGCGAGCACGCTTCACCAGTGCCTTAAGGATGGTTTGGGGGACGGAGCAATTCCCCGTGAGGAAGACGCGCTGTCCCGACTGGATGACCCGCACCGCCTCCTCGGCGGTGGTCATGCGCTCGTGGTAGATGCGTTCCCAATAAGCCATGAGGTCTCCTGGTTCTAGGTCATGCACGATAGACCATGGACGGTGGCATTCAATCGTCTATCGTCCATCGTCTATGGTCATCTTCTCGTAAAGTTCGGTGAGGGCTGGGTGTACGATGTGTCCGTCGCGCACGTTGACGCCGCGCGCGAGGTCGGGATGTTTTTGCAAAGCCGCGTCCAGCCCGTCGTTGGCAATGGCGCACACGTAAGGCAGCACCGCGTTACTGATAGCGTGGGTTGCCGTACGCCCCACTACGCCCGTAATGTTCGGGACACAGTAGTGGATGATGTTGTCC
>JALWHQ010000466.1 GCA_026983525.1 Anaerolineae bacterium
CACTTGTTCCAACAATGCGGCCATGTCTCTCCCCTCCCACCTTGCAACCCAGGCAGTCGAAGGCCTGCACTCAGAATTCCAAGATTCGATTGTTAAGGTACCCTCCGCGCGACCTACACCGCGCGCGCCTGCCCCAACCCCATGCTCGTACGCTTCCCCACCCCTGAGTAAAGGGCAAATCGCGCCAACGCGTGCACAACCCCTCTCCAGTACCGGTCACGTGTCCGCATCACATACGTGCATTGGCCTACGCATCCGGGCATGGCCCCGCGCTCTCCTTCTTCACCAAAGCGGACCTGCTCGGTGCGCAGCCGATAGCGGGAAATCGCCATTGCCTCCTCCGCGTAACGCGCCACGTCCTCGTGTATGCGCAAGGGTGAGAACGCATTCCACCGTCGCGCCAAACTCTCAAATACCAGCCGGGGCAGGGGCATGGGCATGAAATGGCCTCGCGACCTGAACACCGTGGGTGAAAAGAACCGGAGCGTCACCCGAGACACAGGAGTTTCCCCAAACGCCGTCCCCGAAAGCAAGGCTTCATACGTCGTGCGTCCCACCCACGGCCTCAGCGGCTCCTCCACATCCTCCGGCCGCGTCACAACCCGGGTGACTGCCAGTCGCACTCCCCCCCAGACCACCGCGTCCTCCAAGTCCGCGAGTACTTGTTCCTCCAATAGCTCCGTGAGCAACGACGAAAACGAGGTGACCCGCACGTACACCTCCTCCTGGGGGGCGATCGCCCACTGGGTTCGGCCATTCCACATCCCCGTCCTTGGCATGCCCGGCCCCCACAGGTTGGACACCGTAAAGGGTCGCTCTTGGTCCGGCTCGTGCAACCGGTCTGCCAGCCGCGCGTCCACCCGGCGCACCCGATCCAGAAACCAGGCGTGAGTCGCCCGCGCCAGGTTCCCCGGCACCACGACCGATTCCTCCGCCCTCAACACTATCAACGCCGACAACAGGCTCATTTCATCCCCCCTACGGGCTACAGCACCTCGTCCTCTTCTCGCCGCCCCCCGGCGCCCGACGGGTTCCGCGCCAGGTCGATGATGAATCGCTTTCCCTCTCGATCCTGGATCAGCAAGCCCAACGCCTGGCCCTCTGCAATCAGGTCACAGCGAATCCGCTCGTAAGGACTGACCACGCCCTTCAGAAAGACGGACAACTCGGCCGGCTCGGCCAGAATCTCCTTGGCCTTCTGGGCGGAAATGGCTCGCGTCAGGATGTGCTCATCTCCCCGCCTGACCACCACCTTCCACCCACCGTAGCGCCACTCGTCCAGCCGCCCCAGCACAAAGTGCCCCACCACCACGCCCAGCACGACGATGATAAACTCCGTGATCAGGCTCACCACTACATTGGAGAACAGATCCTCAATGCCGATACGAAGTCCCATGCTCTTCTCCTCCCCCAACTGTGCCCGTTACCCTTCAGGTGGCGCGCTTCGCCAGGCTCGTGCTCTCTCCCGTATTCTTTGCAGGTCCACGATCTCGGCCACCTCAAAGCGAGGGGGCACACTCCCTTGCACCGGTCGCAGTCGCACAATAGGAGGGAAATAACCCATGCGCCCGTGCAATTCCGCCAGCAACGCCGCGGCGCTGAAGTTCAGCGAAGGCGGATTGACCAGGATGGGCAGCGTCTGCCATTCAGCAGGCGAGAGCCCGGCCGCGTCCGCCATGGCCACAACCTGCGGTGCAAGGGGGTGCTGCACGTCAATCTGGCTGGGAATGTCCACCACACGCTCAATGGTCTGTCCGGTGAGCGCCTCGATTTGGGTGCGCTGCTCTTCCGTTATCGGGTGGGCGAAGTTCAACACGATCATCGTTTCACCTCGTCATTCGGCAGAGGCAGGCGTTGTATCTCCTCACATCGCTGGAGAATACGCCGCTCCGCTTTTTCTGCGTCCAGGGGCGACCGTCGCTTTCCCGCGTGGAGCAGGTCGTTGCGCACCTGACCGATTTGGTCGAACAAGGTCAACGCGTCTTCCAAGTGGGGGATACGGCCCAGGTCTATCTCGTGCTCACGTTCCTCTGTCATGGTTTTACCCCGCCTGCGTCGGCGGATGGCGCCGGTGATGGCCCGCTCCACGCGCTCTCGCGCGTCCTTGTCGTTAAAGTGCCACATGCCCAACCACGCCATCACCCAGGAGACCAGCCACTCCCGGGCCAGGGCCAACGCCTGTACGTACTGATTCCGGTCCACGTACCAGCCGATCATCTCCCGCTCTCGCATGAGGACATCGAGTGGCTGAGCCTCTCGCCCCTGGACGTCCAGGGCCAGGGGACGGTACGCGTCCACCACGGGCGTGACCAGCAGTTCGAAGGGGGGCGCTGCTTGCCGGATGTCGGACGCGGCCGCGGGGAGTATGCGTACCAGGTCCGCACTGGCTTGCATGGTTTCCTGGGGACGGATGAGGCGCAGCGAACGTGAGACTCTCTCCATGGTTCCCGCGGCCCGACGGATGCGTGTGGCCTGCTCCTTGAGGTCCGGGGAATCCTTTTGCAGGTCCCAGGGAGGAACGGCCGCGCGCAGTAACGCCGCCAGGTCGCGCGCGTCCCCAAACCGCTCGAACCGATTCGCGGCCATCATCCAGTCCAGCAACCCGGCCAGGGAGGTCAGGTCGATGACGGGCGCCCGGTTGGGGGTGACCGAGCGGTCGCGCGCCTCGAAGTTTCCGTAGTAGACCCCCTCCAGGCGGATGTCCTTCACCACCCGCAGGTAAGCCGCGGCCAGGAAGGAAAGGAAAGAAACCGAACGAAATCCATGAGTGATGTCGAACACCACCCGTTCTTCATTCTCCACCGCGCCCACCACGGCCCGGAAAATTTGCCACAACTCCGCCTCTGTCGCATCCCCGGGAATGTCCACGGCCCGCACCAAAGCCGAAATATCACTCAACCGCTCCTCGAACGTGGGTAAGGATACCTCGCGCGCTTGCTCCGTCACGAACACCACCACCTCGTCCAGGGGCAGGGCATGGGCCAATGCCACCCCGCAAAAAGGCGCGGTGTGCGCCTCTCCCTCCGGCATCACATACGTCGTTTCAATGGGGCGCGTCCCCAAAAACGTCAACAACTTCATCATCTCCTTCTCCCAGCCTATCGTTTCCTGAAGGTCAACATCACCCATCCCATGGGCAGCGGAGTGGTAATGATCCGCTTTTTATCCTGTGTCCTTCTGGGCACCACGGCCATGCGTCGGCTCTTGGGGAAGGGATCACCTTCTTCCCAGCGGCCTTTCGTCAGGCGATATGTGTGAATGATGTGGGCCATGAAGCGTTGGTCCTCCTGCAGGTGAAAACCAAACGTCTTGCTGGGCCAACCGGTTCCCCATCCCAGGGGCAAGGGACACCGGTACGGGGGCAGGTTGAGGGAAAGGAGTTTCCGGTAGAGGCTTACCGCCGAGGCCATGTTGGGCATTTTGCGCAGCCAATCCACTTCCCTTTCCATGAGCGCGCGTGAGGACGCTTGCACGACCTGAGGAAGGCGCTCCAACCACTTCTCGCCGTTCAATCGCAGGCCGTGCTTTTGGGCCCACCTCGAGAAAAGGGCCAAATCCACTTTCACCGTCAGGGTGAACACGGTTTTGGGCTGGATGCCCTCCACCTCGATGGGTGGCCCCTCGCTCGCTCCCCCGCGGTTGAAGACCTGCACGTTGAACACGGCCAGACGGTCGGTCCCAACGGGCTCGCTATCCCCCACATGCAGCGCGCGCATCAGGTCGTGGTTCGGGTCAGGCCCGAAGATGCGGCGCTCATACGACCGCGCGGCCCATTGCCGTTTGCGTCCCAATTCGCGCACGTCAGGACGCAGACCCATCTCTCCCCACGCGTAGCGGGCGATGGCCGTGCGCAGTGCGCCCTTCACCGTGCTACCGGGCAGGTAGGGCCGGTCGTACGGATCCTTCAATTGCTCCCGCAGTTCTGCACCCTCTCCCTGAGCCCGTGGCCTGCCCCGCAGCACGTAGCGGAAGAAGGGGCTGTCCTCTTTGAAGTCGGCGGGTGACAACAGTTCGGCCGGAGGACGCTGAGCGAGCACGTCCGCCAGAGCGGGGTCGTCTACGACCTGCGCTTCCAGCAGGGCATCCTCGTTCAGGCGCCACGTGCGGTTGCCGTGGATGACGTAGTCGTACTCGTGCAGGAGGATTCGCCCACTGCCAATGTGCAGCGGCGTTAGCAAATCCACCGTCACGTCATAAACCACGTAGTCGGCCATACTCACTCTCTCCTCTCTTTTCCTGTGGCCAATCCCAGGCCGTACCGATACACGGGATGGGGCAGGATGCCCGCCTCGGCCTCGAATACCGGCCTCACATCCACCACATCCCCGGCCGGGTTGCCCGGCCATGCAATCGTGCTCCCTTCGTCGAGCAGGTACAGCCGCCGCCGCCGCTGGGAGGCGCCGTCCGGTGTGCGCAGCCAACCCGCCACCGAGGTCAGCCGGTACGCAGCCTGTTCGTGCACTAGGACGTGAGGCAGTTCGTCCGCCCGTGGGTGATAGCGGCAAAGGAGGATGGCCGGCTTGTCGGGGGTGGCATCCGGCAGGGTCAGGTCATCCCCCCGTCGCCAGGTGAAGACGCCGTACCCCACACTTCGCTCCCCGCCCAGGCCGTCCTCGCCCAGCGCGGCCAGGATGCGCTCCCACGCGCCCGCGTAGGTGTTCGACCCCACCTGGCGCTCCGCGTCCTGCCACGCAACCCCAAACCACAAGCCACATCCCTCCGAGAAACTCGTGCGGCCCGCGTGGAAAATGGTCGATGCGGAGGAAACGCGGTCAACCGTCACGCGAGGCACGCGGCTCGTAGCCCACACCGTCAGACGCCGCAGCGCGTGGCGTCTCCCCTGGCGTCGTTGCATGTGGCGGGGCAGCATGGCGATCTCCTCCAGCGTCAACCACAGCCGTCCTCCTTGCAAAGCCACACCGCGCTCGGGTTCGACGAACGCATCCTGGGGGAAGAGCCACTCATCCAGCATCTCCCCGGCCAGCACTTTGCGGAACAGGGCCTCGGACAGGTACTGCACGCGCTTGATGTCCTTAGCGCGCGCCTTCACCGTCTCCGGGTGGAAGTGTCGGGCCAGGTCCACCGGCGCGGGGAAAAAGCGCACTTCCCCGGCGAAGGGAAAGGCCGACGTGAGCAGAAAGGGCGGTGAAGGCGGCTGGGCCACGAAGGGCGCCGCGAAGGCATCGGGCGACTCGCCCAACCGACGCCACGTGTCCACCGCGGCCGCGAACAGTGTGTCCGCAGGAACGGACACGCGCGCCTCCTCCAGGTTCACGCCCCGCAGTCCCACGTGGAGCCCGGAAGGAAACGTGAGATAGTAAGGTGTCAGTGTGGTCATCTGCTCCCCCTCTCCATGGCCTGATGGCAGATGCCCATCGTCAGCCTATGCCCAACTTCTGTCGAATGGCGCTCTCTATCTCATCCCACCCGGCCGCCAGTTCCTGCAACGATGGGTATTGCTCTTCGCCCACCACCGCCGGCGGTTGCAGGTAGTCGGTGCCCTCGCGCACCCGCACGCGGATGTTGCGGAACCGGACCTTGCCCGAGCCACGCGACCCTTGCCCGCCCAAGTAATCGTCCTCCAGAAGTTGCATCCCCTCGAGCACGGTTCTCAGCCAGGCTACGTCTTGTCCCGCGTCCGAGCCGTTTACGCTGTACACGGAGTAGACCAGTTCGGCGGGGCCGAACACGGTGCCCGCGGGCACACGTTCCAACTGGCGGGGGTTGGCCGCGGAGGTCACACGGTCAATGGACACCTCCGTCTTCACCTCGGTGTAGGGCAAGTCGGTGCGGGCCGTGCGGGCAATACGCTCCGCCTCCTCATCGCTCATGTGTGTGTCTCGAACCACCAGGCGCGTGGGCCCGCCAAAAGCCCGCTCCCCCGGCACGCCGAAGATCTGGCAGACGCGACAGGATGCGTACTCGTCCTCCTTGTCGCAGGAGTGAATGTAGCCCTGCCCAATGCGCTGGTTCTGCTTCAAGCCCATGTATTTCTCCAGGAGGCTGCGCATCTTGCCCTTGAGGGAAGACCCCGGAATGTAAGGGCGGTTGGTCAGCGGGTCGCGGATGACGGTCTTGTCCACGCCGCCGATCTCAATCCCCGTGTCCGAACCCCCAATGTGTAGCCCGGTCACGGCTTCAATGTCAAACGTGATGAACACACGTCCTTTCAGTTTCACTTCTTTCATGGCTGGCGCTCCTTTCCTGGTCGAAGTGGAGAGATGTTGGGTTAGTTGCCTCCGAAGGCTTTGTGGTAGGCAAGAATGGCTTCAAAGAATTCCACAAAGCGGGAAAAGTTCTCCGTGCGCTTTTGTTCGTCCTTTTCCTGCACAACCAAGTCGATGGCGGGGGTGAGGACGTCCACCAGTTCACGGACGGCGGGACCGCGCTCTTTGCGCGCGCGGTACGCCATCTTGGGCTTGAGGAGGATGAGTTGACGTTCGGCCTTTTTCCTGTGCACCTCCCCCATCTGCCACTGGGCCTCTATCTGGCGCACCTCGCCGAAGATGGCCCGAATCTGGCTGGTCGTCAGGCCTTTGTTCTTCAGGCGCTGCCCAAGTTCCTTGGCCTCCCGAACAAGCACCTCTGCCCCACCGGGATCGGTGATGATGGTACGAAGAATATCTAGCTTCGCGCTCATAATGCACCTCCTCTTCCATGCGGTCCATGATAATGCGAGGAAATTTCACGAAGAACACTTTCAACTGACTTCCTAAAGTCCTCACTACAGTCTTTTAGCCGAGTCACAGCTTCAGCCACATCCGCTGGCGCAAGATCTGGGTTCTCTAGAAACGCCGAAACAAGGGAGGCAGCGAAGTATGACTGAGTGAGTGCGGTGAAAAACGAAAACCTTCGAGGATGGACATAATCATATTCCTCCAGAACATTGATGTTTAGTAGCCAAAAAATAAGTTTTTCCACATCACACACTTGTGCCCTCTCTGTCACATTACTTACGGCATACTCGCTGAACGGTTTTCCGTACGCGCATGCGTTTATCGCGAGACTCCCTGTAGCTTTCCACCATGAGGAAGAGACATCTCTGCTTATTCCTCGTCGTTGCGATTCTCTTGTCCATACGTGAGAATAGATATCATGCAAAATAATTCCTACCCTTGGCGCATTCCTATCATATGGAGTACGTTCTATCGCTGTTATGTAGGAATCCGTGAAAGATCCGAAAGTCTCATACACTGGTATACCTAATAATTCTTTCAGAGCAGGGATGAGAAAAGCAGGAAATGAGCAAATTCTTCTCAGATCGCTGTTTTCTAGAATCGTGTCGCAAATAGTTTCATATTCGCTTTGGCCCATCGAAGGGGATAGTGAGAGGATGAAGTCCTTTATTTGTTGCTCACTGAAAGGACGTACTTGAACGGTTTTCCACCCAGGTCTGGTTGATGGAGCAAATGGAACATAACGTGGCCTACCTGTGATAATGATTCTTATATCTGTAAAACATTGAGAAAGCTCATCTATGCTTTGAACGAATAATCTCTGCCTTTCATTAGACCATATCTCGTCTAAACCATCAAAGAATACAACCCACTTTATTCCACACCGCAGTAATCCCTGAAAATTGTTGGTGTTTGCATACCTCCTGCCCAGATTTCTTGTTATATGTGCAAATATTTTGGATTCTATCGATTCTCTCGTTATTTCACTGGTTTGGGTGCTCCACAAAGGAATAAAGACAGGTACATGAACATCTGGAAGTGTGAACATGTTTTCTTGAATGTATGATTCTGCTGCATTTGCCCCATCTTCAGACAACTGAAACACCATGCGCCGTACAAATGATGTCTTTCCAATACCTGCTTCTCCAACTATAAAAAGAATGCGTAGCCATTCGCTATTAAGAAAATTGTGGACTTCGTCTATTAGTAGTTTCCCTGTGGTTGAGTAAAGTTCCTGGTATCCAGCGATATTTATTGATTCGATTATATGCCTGTCACGCAATACATTATCTAGATACTCCTTCATGTCGCGCGGGAAAATGTATGGTATATCAGCGTGAGATACAGATAAACTGTCGGTCTCTGATATCTCCTGTACTTGTATCTCTTCGTTGCTTTCTCCATATCTAATCCATGCTTGTCCCTCATGAAGTCCACCTTTTCTTGCCTTTATCCCTTTCTTTACTTTGTAATGCGAAGGAGTAGTGGTTGGATGTATCTCCAGATATGCTACGTGCCTACCATCGATTATTCCGTGTTCAAGAATGTGCTCGGGAGGAGGACTAATGTACGATTTTAGCAGTTGTGCTATTTGGTGACGGATAGATTCCCAGGTTGTAACATCCTGAGGATCCCCATACTGTGACACTTCATCGCAAATCCCCACTATCTTCCCCTCATCGTCAATCCCAAATAGCAGACGGGTTGGTTTTCCAAATCGACGAGCAGTGTTGGCCATGGCAATAACGTCGCGTATGAATTCCGCTTTTTTTCTGTTGTCTTTGCTATACAACTGATACATGTCTCGCTTTCGATCAACGAATAGATTCTCTTCATAGTACGTTGGAGATCGGAATAACGCTGCTTCAAACATCACCGCTCTCCTTTGTGTTCGTTTCGGCAAAGCAAATCGGCCCAGCGGGCCGCCAGTCCCGCCTCGGGCAGGTTCTGGAACCAGTGTTCCTGGAGAACATCCGCCAGACCGCCAATGTCCTCATTCTTGGTTTCCCTTTGCATCCGCTTGAGCACGTAATACCCCCGTGGCACCCAGGGGCCCCACAGGACTTGAGTGACTCCCTCCTGGGTCACGTCCTCCCCCCGCCTGCGTAATTCCTCCTCCTGCTCTCGATACATCCCGTATAGCGTGATAAATATCCGCAGGAGGCGCCGTGGCGCGCCCCCCTGGCTCACCATGTCGGTGAACAGGTGCGCCAGTTGATGTACACTGTCCGTTCCCGCTTCGCACTCCGCTTCCAGGCCGAACCGTTCCCAGGGTTGCACCTCCCCTAAGAAGCCAATGGCGTCCTTGGCGTGTCCACCAGGACGGCGATAGTGCTTCGCTGCCTCCTCCGCTTCGCCCGCGTCTTGCGCAGCCTGATAGAGCGGATATTTCACCCTAACCAAAGCAATGCCCGCGCTGGCGTGGATGCCGGGATGATGGGCTGCGTAGCGGCTCAGGTCCGCGCGGATGCGTCGTGCCAATTCCACCACACCGTCCCATGCCCCCACGAAGAACAGGTCATCGCCCCCCGAATAGATGGAGTATAGGCGCTCGCCACAGCCATCCCGACGGTTCTGTTCCTCTGCCAGCCGTTCCACCCACCCCTCGAAGAAGAGGCTCACGGCAAAACTGAGGGAGGCCACTCGCGAAAGCGTAGCCCGTTCTCCCAACCCTTCCGCAAAGAGGCGTCCCAGGTTGTCCACGTCCATGC
>JALWHQ010000467.1 GCA_026983525.1 Anaerolineae bacterium
GGGTTGGTCTAACCCCGCGAACTCCAGATTGGTGCGCAGGGTTCGGTACGCCTCGGCCACGGGCGACTGCGGGTCGGTCAGGGTTACCAAATTCAGAGCCATAGTGACGTCTTTTCCCTCCCGTGTGGACGATGGACAATCATGGACGATAGACGATGGACGATGGACGATGGACGATGGTCTATCGTCCGCTCTCTGGTATTACCCCCAGCACTTCCAGCCTCGTGGTGCGCTCCACCACCTCGGGCGTGCGCAGGATGTCGGCCTCCAGCCATTCCAGGAAGAGGACGATGAGCACGCCCAGGAGCACGCCGAGGACCCCGCCCGCGAGCGCGTTCAACTTGGGCTTGGGTCGTACCAGGGGCACATGGCGCACGTGTTCGCGAATGGAGACGTCCACGCGATCCTCACGGCGCTGCTTCTGATTCCACTGCTCGCGGTTCACACGAAAAACCTCGGCCGTGGTCTCGGCAATAATGCGCGCCACCTCGGGATCGCGATTCTCCACGTCAATGCGGATGGTGAAATTCGACTCGTCGGGATCGACCTTCATCTGGCTGAGCAACTGCTCGGGCGTCATGTCCAGTTGAGCCTGGTCGATCACCTTCTGGGCAATGTCCGCGCTGTAGATGAGCACCTGGTAGGAGCGGAGCAGCGTCTTCACCGCGTTGACGTTGCCCCAGTCGATGCGCGCGGGCTCCACGCGCACCTGGATGCTGGCGCGGTACATGGGTTCCTGGAAAAAGGAGAACGCGTATCCCGCCACCGCGGTCAGGATAGCCGTCACGACAATAATCCAGCCCCGCTTGCGCAGGATAGCGATGTACTCTCGCAGTTCCACAGTGCGAATACTCCTTTTATGATGGGTGTTTCAACCTCGATATTCTACCCCCATGCCTCCCATCGCGCCAATATGTTCATTCGCTCGACGGATGGTCCGCTCGCGCGAGGGGAGATTGGCGATGCATCGATCGCGCCCGTTCGGGGTACCGGCGATCGCGAAACGTCTCATCCAGGTACACACTTCCCAACCGAACCGCGTCCACGGACTCCAATCGTCGCAACGGGGTGAGCACCCGCATTTCCTGGCCGTCCCACTCGCGCACGATGCCCAAGGCCAACAAAAACCCGTGTCGGTCGAGAAAGCCGATGAGACGATCGGGCACGGGTTCTCCTGTACCCAACAGGGCCAGGGCGCGCGCGGGGATAGTAATTTCGTGCGCACGGCGAAAGTACATACGAAAGCGATATTGGCGCCAAGCCACCCGTTCCTCGCGCGAGCGCGCCCGCACCAGCGGCGAAACAGGCAATTCCACCAGGCGAAACCGCTTACTACGACGCCAGGGCGCAATAAGGGGTTCCAACTCCTGTTCTCGTTGCAAGGCAATGACCACATCCGGGCGCACCAAGTCGAACTTGGCCCACTTGAGCGCCACGCCCCCGACGTGGGGGGCCACCATGCCCGTAGTGTCCACCAGGACCGTCTGGGCCCGCCAACGTTTGGCCAGGGCCACAAGTCGGGAAACGCCGATAACCGTGGGAAGCATGTGTCCCCGCGGGGAAATGGATCCCACAAACCAGCAGGCCAGGCGTCCCCGCGGGGGAAACGTGTGAGGAGCCTCAGGATCGGCAAGGCGCAACGTTTGCGTGGTGGGTGGGCCCAGCACGGACTGCCCAATGTCCGCATCGATGAGGGCCAGGTCCGTGCGTCCTGCCAGGCGCGACCACAAGTAGCGCACCAGGGTGCTTTTCCCCGTGTCCACAGCCCCCACAATGAGCACCGTGCCGCGGACTATGTCCGCGAGTTTATCTTCCCACCCCTCGGGCACATCGATGCGCATGGGTATAGTCATCGCCTTCTGGATAACCCTGTGGATAAAAAGATGAATTCCCTGTCCCTTTTCTGGGGAGAATCCCCATGACACGCTGTGGATACGTCCACTTCCTTGGGGAAAATCTTCTGCATCCCACCAAGACGAACAGAGCGGGCGTATCGCCCATATGTAGGCCTTGCTACCACCTATACCCCTACATGTAGGGAAGGCTCTTCGCTTCCTTCACGAAACACGGGTATTGTTCCGATGGCAAGCCGAACTTATCCACAAATTACCCTGGTTATCCACAGAAAATTG
>JALWHQ010000468.1 GCA_026983525.1 Anaerolineae bacterium
GAGGGAGAGGATGGTCTTAGCCACGGTGACGGCAATGGCGACGATGAAACTGTTCTTCATGTACATGCCCAGGCTGAACTCATTCCAGGCCGCGTAGTAGTTGTCCACCAGCGCAGTGCCTGGGCCGAGGATGGGGGGGTAGTGGAAGATCTGCGCGCGCGTCTGGGAAGACTTGGAGAGCGCGAACAGCACGGGCAAAAGGACCAGGAAACACACAATAATGAGCGCAATGTGGGTGAGAATCTCGTTGCGCGTCTTCCGCCGCAAGCGAAAGTTGATAGTCATGGCCTACCCTCCGTAATGGACGTAGCGACCCGATGTGCGGAACTGGATGAGCGTCAGGACGACGACCAGACCGAACAGGATGATGGATTGTGCCGCGGCCAAGCCGCTCTTGTAATACTCGAATGCATCGCGGTACAGGCGATAGATCATCACCGTGGTCGCGTCCATCGGCCCACCTTTCGTCACGATGTCGATGGTGCCGAAGATGTCGAAGAAGGAGTAGGTGATATTGGTAATAAGGAGGAAGAAGGTAATGGGAGAAAGCAACGCAAAGGTCACCGACCAGAAGCGGCGCCACGGCCCCGCGCCGTCGATTTCCGCCGCCTCCAGCACTTCCGTGTTCAGGTTCTGTAACCCGGCCAGGTAGAACACAATGTTATACCCTAAATTCTTCCATATGCTGGTGAGAATGATGAGCAGAATGGCCAGGTTCGGGTCACCCAGCCAGTTCAACTCGCGCCCAATGACGAGGGAGATGATGTAGTTCAGCGCGCCATATCCGGGCGCAAAGAGGAAGAGGAAAATCACCCCTGCCACCGCGGGGGAAAGCGCGTACGGCCAGATCAGGAGAATGCGATAAATGGACGCTCCCCGAATCTTCTGGTTCGCCAACATGGCAATAGCGAGGGAAATGGCGAGTCCGCCGATAACAATGGCCGTGGTAATGATCAGGGTGACCTTCACCGTGTGCCAGTAGTCAGGATCCTGCATGAGGCTGACGAAATTCTCCAGTCCTACGAAGGTTCGTCTCATGCCCAGAAACGCGGTTCGATACAGGGAAAGTCGGAAGGTCTGGATGACCGGGTAATACAAGAACACAACCAGGATGAGGAGGGTGGGGAAGAGCAAAATGAACGGGAGGAGTCGGCCTTTGAATTTGGGCTGATAAGGCATTGCGCATCACCCCCAAAGTTCAGAATGGAAAAGAGAAATTCGTGTGACGTCAGCGGGCTTGGCCCACCAACGTCACACGAATTTTACCACAGAATTTCCTTCTCGGGGGGCAGGGGCCTTCACCCCTACCCCCTTAGTTTACTGGCCGATGGACTTGTTGTAGTCCTGAAGGGCCTTGTCGGCCTTCTGCTTGGCCTCGGCCAGGGCGTCATCCACGCTGGCCTGACCCGCCAGGACCTTCTCCACGGCCTGCTCGATGATGGTGCGGATTTCGGGGAACGGACCCATCAGGGCACCCTGGGTCGCGCGGTCCGCCTTGGTCTGGAGCAACTGGTCGAACGCGGCCCGGTAGGCCGGGTTCGTCTCGAACCAGCGCTGCTGCTCCAGGATCTTCACCGCGGACTTGCGGATGGGGAAGTACCCGGTGCCCTTGTGCCAGCGGATCGCGTTCTCCGTGTTCGTGAACCAGACCACGAAGTCCTTGGCCGCCTGGAGTTCCTCGGGCGGATGATCCTTGGTCAGCCAAATGCTGGCACCGCCCACGACCACACCGTGCCACTCCTGGTCGCCTGGATAGGGCAGGTAGGAGGTGCCCAGTTCGAAGCCATTCTCCACCGCGTCGCGCTGGCGCTGCACCACGTCACTGGTGGAGGTGATTTCCATCGCGGCCTGGCCGGAGACGAAGATGGCGTCGGAGCCATCCCAGTCTTCCAGTTTACCGCTGTAGGCGTAGTAGCCCTTGTCGTACATCTCCTTCCACCAGGAGACGATGCGCTTGGCCGCGTCGCTGGTGAGGAGCACCTCGGTCGCGCGGGCGTCGCGGCCGTTGCCGTTGTTGGCCAGCATCGCGCCCTGCACCGCCATCCACTGCTCGAAGAACCAGGAGTGGAGCGGCCAGGTGACGCAGTTCTTGGCCGCGCCGCTGCCCACGATCTTCTCGCACACGTCC
>JALWHQ010000469.1:0-8991 GCA_026983525.1 Anaerolineae bacterium
CAAAGCGCAAGGGTTCCGGCGGCCAGGGAATCACGCGTCGATTCACAAACCACAGGTCGGTTAGAGCGCTCTTCCGTTCCAGCACCAGGTCGGCCAGAATGCGCCCATTGCTCGGCATGAGGGACACGCCGTGCCCGGTACATCCCACGTTATATACGGCTCGCTCGTCCCCTACGTAACCCAAGGCAGGAACCAAATCCAGCGTCACCGAGAAGGGGCCACCCCAGCGGTAGGCGATCTGAACACCCTCCAACTGGGGGAAGAGGGTGACGATGAATTTTTCCAGGTGGCGCCACGTGGGCGGGTGCTCATCGTACGCCATTCGACGGCCAAAGCCGATGATCACGGGACCGCCTCCCATGAGGAGGCGCCCGTCGGGCGAGGGGCGGAAGTAGTGAATGAGGTTGCGCGCGTCCTCGATGCCCATCCCTTGTTCCCAACCGATGCGTTCCCATTGCTCGGGCGTCAGGGGCTCTGTAGCCACCATGTACGTCCACGCCGGCACCTGTTTGCGCCGCACCCAGGGGAAGTGATGCGTCCAGGCGTTGGTGGCAAAGACGACCTTTTCCGCCTGCACGGTGCCCCGAGGCGTCTCCAATCGAACGCCCGCGGGGATGCGATGGACCGCGATGACCGGCGTATGTTCGAAGACCTGGGCCCCGGCCGCCTCGGCAATGCGCTTCAGTTCTCGCACCAGTTTGGCCGGATGCACCAGGGCACACCGCGGCTCCCACCAGCCGCCCAGGAACAGGGGAGAGTGCACGGCCGCCTGGGTTCGTTCCTCATCCCACCACTCGATGCTGTCCAGGCCGATACGCGCGGCCAGTTCCATCTCCTCCTGGATACGCCGGGCGTACCCCGGGGTCGTGGCGGCGCGCAAAAACCCGGACCGACGGTAATCACACTGGAGGTTGTGGGTGTTGACGAGGGTGTTGAGATACTCGACCGCGTCTACCATGTAATGGTAGGCGTCCCGCGTCTTGGCCTCTCCGTGGAGCATGTGGGTCACCGTCAGCGAGACGCCGAAAACGGTCATGGAGAAGCCCCCATTGCGTCCGCTGGCACCGTACCCCACGTACTCGGATTCCAGAACGGCCACAGACGCGCCGGGGTCCACCTTCTTGACATGGTAAGCGGTGGAGAGGCCGCTGAACCCTCCCCCAATGATGGCTACATCCACCCGCTTGTCCCCCTCGAGGGGCGGGTTGGGCTGATACTCGGTTGTGGCGACCCAGAAGGAAGGTTGTTTCATGATTGAACCCTATGGTTGGGAAGTCCAGCCCCAACGCGCGCACGCCACGCTCATAACTTGCTCAGTTCCTGCTTGAGGAAGTTGATGTTGTCGATTTCGGACGGATCCTGGCCGTTGAGGAAGGCCAGGTACACGGTCACCCAATCGCCCAAGTAGGTCAACGCGAGCATCTGCGTGAAACGATCCTCGCCCGGCGCATGCAGGCGCAGGTGTGGAATGCCTGCCTTCTCGAAAATGCGGGCCGTGATGTCCCAGCGGGCTTTCACGCGCGGGTGGTCGGACGGGGATTCCAGGGAGATGACGAGCACATGCTTGTCGAACCCCTCGGGCGCGCGTGTGCCCACCACCAGATTGTGGTTCAGTTCCGGCATTTCGTCGTAGGCTGCCCACACCTTGCTGTTCTCGTTGAACTGAGTCTTCCAGCGCCGAGCCACGGGAATGAGGTGTCCTGCGCCGAGCACGAAGGGAATGTGGCCGTACACCAGGCGCGCGTACTGCTTGGCCGGATTTTCAGCCTCGGGCACGTCGATGCCATACGCCTTGGCAAACTCATCGATAATCTGCGCGGCCTCCGCGCGCGCCTCGGGCGAAATGCGGAAGTACCCGAGGGATTCCACGATGCCCAGGAGCAAAATGAGGGAGTAGCCCAGGGCCGCGCGAGGCTGCCCTCCTCCGGGGAAGTAGACGACGGGCACGTCCCGGCCTTCGGCCTCCCTTGCCAGTTTGCCGTTGGTCGTCAGCGCCACGAGTGCCGCGTTACGGCGCTGAGCCTCGGCAAAGGTAGTCAGGGTCTCCTCCGTGTTGCCCGAATAACTGGACGCGATGACCAGGGTATCTTCGTCCACCCACGCGGGCAGGTCGTACCCCCGCACCACGGTCACGGGTACGGATGCCTCGGGAGCCATGAGGGCGGCGAGCATATCCCCGCCAATGGCCGAGCCCCCCATGCCCACAATCACGATGTTGCCCTTCCCCCGATAGTCATTGGGCAGAGAGATGACGTCCGCGCGCGCCCACGCGTCCGCATATTGTTCGGAAAAGCGTTCCACCCACCCGAGCATGTCCTGAGGATCCATGGATCGCAGGGCCAATTCATCATCCAAGTTCACAACGCTCGCTGCCATGATCCGTCCTCCTGTTTAGAGTCTTCATCCCCTTCATTGTACACCTGTCGACGGGGGATGCCCAGAATGCGAGACAGGATGCGCGCAGCCTGAGAGCGGGATAGCCCGGCTTCTTGAAGGAGGGTCAGCCCCTCCCGCACGCGCGCCATGTCCACGGGTGGACGTTCACGCGCGCCTGTTCCCTGGATGAGGAGCACGATTTCCCCGCGAGGAACCACAGTCTCAAAGTGCTGCAACACCTCGGCCAGCGTGCCACGACGCACATCCTCATGTACCTTGGTCAACTCCCGGGCAACGGCACAGCGGCGCTCCGCGCCAAACACGGCAACCGCGTCGCGCAACGCCTCCACCAGGCGATGGGGTGTCTCCAGGAAGATGAGCGTACCCGGCTCCCCAGCCACCTCGCGGAAGCGGCGTACCCGCTCCGCCTTGCGCCGGGGCACATACCCCAGGTAGAGAAAGCGGTCCGTCGGCAAGCCGGAGAGCACCAGCGCGGCCAGGGGGGCCGACGGCCCGGGCACAACCCGCAAAGAAAAACCCGCCTCGATCACGGCCCGAATGAGTTCGTAGCCCGGGTCGTTGATGCCCGGCATCCCGGCATCGGATACCAGCGCCACGTCCCCCTTCTCCAACGCGGCCAGGATAACATCCAACTTCCGCAACTTGTTGTGCTCGAAATAACTGGTCATGGGCGTGTGAATGTCATAGTGGCGGAGCAACTGGGCGGTCACGCGCGTGTCCTCCGCGGCAATCAGGTTCACCGCGGCCAACACCTCCAGCGCGCGCAGGGTAATGTCCTTCAGGTTGCCGATGGGAGTGGCGACCACGTAAAGTGTGCCCATATGCTACTCCTGGGGGACGGTCAGTACATACCAACCAGGTCGGGTCGAGGTGTCCAGGTCCACCCATGCCCGCCAGGTGGCCTCCGGATGGGCAAAGTAGCGCTCCTGGCTCTGCCGCAATGCCCGGGCCACCTGTTCGCGCGGGTAGCGAGGATACAGGCCGTATTCGCCCGCCCAGGCCACCCACATCCACAACTCATAAGTCCCCTGGTCGGCGCGCGCGATGTCGGGCTGTGCGGCTACCCAATCCGCGGCCGCGGCTACATACCTCTCCCACGCCTTAATCTGGGCGAACTCCAACTCGCCACGCCGTTCCTCCCATTCGGGCACGATGGAGAGGCCAAAAGCCCGATTCGCTATCATAAATCGCCAGGTACGCCACCGCACCTGGTCCCAGGCCAAAGCCATATGGTCATACGGGGTGGGAGTGGAGGCCAATGCGTGTTGGTAGAAGTTCTCGCGCGCCAGGTCTTCGGCGCGCAGGGCAGCGGCCAGCAACGCTCGCGCGCGGGCATCCGTGGGGTTGGCGGCCAGGGCCCGGGCGCGGGCCTGGCGTTCCCGTTGGGCCTGGAACACGTCAGAGGGAAGCGCGGGCGGGGGGGGCGGAAGGACAAG
This sequence comes from Anaerolineae bacterium, assembly GCA_026983525.1. Classification (GTDB taxonomy): domain Bacteria; phylum Chloroflexota; class Anaerolineae; order JAADDB01; family JAADDB01; genus S141-23. Next base: position 3,834 of record JALWHQ010000469.1, read on the forward strand.
CACAGGAGGTTGCATGGGCGCGGCAGGTATGACACGGGGGGCTCGTACATCCCCCATGTCCACTCCGGCATCTTGCAAAGCGGCCAAAGCCCGACTTCTCTGGTCAAGACGTAGGCGTGGACTGGTGGCGAGAATAGCCTTGACGGATTGGGCGGTGGCCGCGAGTGCTGAACGTTGGCCCCACGCCTTCCACAAGGGGAGCAAAAAAAGCAACACATCCAGTCGGGTTGCGTCATCAATCCCAGGTGAAAGAATAGCTGTGAGGTACATCCAACGGGCCTCGTTCATGCGGATGGCTTGTGAGGTGTAGGGCTGTCCGACGGCCTGACGAAGCAAGGAAAGTCGTTGGGAAGGGGGTGTAGTGAAATCCCAACGCAATAAAATGTATGTAGTGTACACATCTTCTACCTGAAGTGCCCTGAGGGTCAGGAGGTCGGGAGGCTGGTCGGCCAGTAGGGGGATCGTCAACGATGCGGTAATGTCAGTCGGACGCACGGTGGCGCGAGGTACAGGGGCTAAGTTCACAGCCTGCACCAGTGCCTGCCAGCGCATCCACAGGAGAACAGCCACCAGGAGGGCGAGGATAAGGACAATAGCACCGGCTACGCGCAGAACGCGCCAGCATCGACCACCATTGCAACGAACAAGCATCGGCAATTTTACACCGTTTGCCAATTGGAGTACGCTGGTAAACACCCGGCCCTCACAACGGCCACACGTATTGGGAGGTTACCGATGACGACTGTTACGACGACGTTTCACGTGCGTTACGCGGAGACGGATGCCATGGGCATCGTGCACCACTCCGCGTATATCGTCTGGTTCGAGGAAGGCCGCTCCGCGTACATGCGCGCGATCGGCTTTCCCTACAGCCGGGTGGAGCAGTTGGGCTACTACTTCACCGTCGTCGAAGTTCACGCCCGCTTCCTGACCCCGGCCCGTTACGATGAACGCGTTCGGGTAGAAACCCACATCAGTGAACTCAAGAGCCGCGGCCTCACTTTCACGTATCGGGTGCTGCGCGACGCCGACGACGCCCTTCTGGTGGAGGGATACAGCCGCCACGTGTGCATTGACCACGCCGGACGGGTGCGCCGTATCCCTTCCGAACTGATGAGACTGCTACAAGGAGTCGTGGGGCCCCCACATCCTACTCAGTAACGAGTTCCCACTTGTCCACCCAGTGACGTTGTATGACAATCTCGCGACCATCCACGTCAAGGCATGTTGCGCCCAGATCGACCCATTTGACACGGCCCTGGTACACTTCGCCTGTGCGCAGATAGAGCCGGATGGGCAACTTTTTCCGCAACGCGTCCTCCAGAGCAAAGGTCAGGCGGGCGCGCGACCACTCATGCCGCCAAAGCACCTCCTCCGCGGGGACACCGTAATACTCCGCGAGTTTACGTAACGTTTCTTTGTCTCCAACCGCTCGATATCTCTGTTCGATCTGCCGCATGATTCCCGAGGGAACGCCACATTCCGCCTCAATGGTGAAGAAGTCCTTTCCCCCGTGCAAGGCACGCAAGAAGCGCAAATAATCCCCACTGCTCATCCTTTATCCTCCGTCTCCCGCTCGTACCAGGCAATAGCCAGTTTATTCAGCGTCTTCTCCTCGTCATTGACACGGATGGTAATGGAATAGGGACTAAAGCCTACAATGACACCGACGACTTCTGTACCATCAAATAGGTGAAACCGCACAGGGACGCCCTCTTCCTGCGCTTTGGTCAAGTATTCCAACTCGAACTGATCTACACCTTCGGGGAGATAGGCGCGCTTGCGGTTGTGGGTTCCCTCCTCACGTTTTTTTTGCTTGCGCTCCCGCAGAATTTCCTGGAATTCAAATAATATGCGCGAGGCTTCCTGACGGGTCAACTTCTCCAAGGGTTTGCCGATTTCTTGTTCAATTTGCTCGATGGTTTTCCCCACCAAAGGAGCCAATTGGCGGAGATGGGCCAATTGGGTCTCGCGCGCGGGGGCTGGCGGCGGTGGTTGACGACGCTTGGGTGGACGACGAGAGCTCTTCGAAGGTTTGGAACGAGGTCGCGGAGGGGATTTCTCGCCAGAAGCCTGTGCCCGCTGTTCCGGTTGTGGCGGGCGTCTGCGCGGCTGGGGCGGAGGTTCGGACAGGGTCTTGATTTCCCACTCCTCCACGTAAAGGGCTTTTGCGATACGGGACAAATCCTCGTAAGGAATGGGCTTAACACCGTACTCGTAGTCTTCCAGTACACGCAACGGAATACCGGTGCGCGCCGAGAGGGTGGGCAATGACACCCCTTTGCGCTTACGAATCTCCCAGAGATTGTACATGGAGACCTTCCCCCCTATATTCCCGGCCAACCTGCACCTGTGTGCACGGTTCGACCGTGATATCACAACGCCAAGGAGCGTTATTCCTCTGTATTCTCCTCCACCTTGCGCAGGGCCTCTTCCAGTGTGTCGGCTTTAATGATAGCGTCCTCTGGCAAGGGCGGCAACTCGGACAGGTCGCGCAAGCCAAAGTATTGCAGGAAAGCCATCGTCGTCCCATACAGGATGGGGCGTCCCACTGTGTCCAAACGCCCTACCTCCTCAATGAGCCCCTTGTTTAATAGGGAGCGAAGCACTCCGTCACAGTTCACCCCGCGAATGGCTTCAATTTGGGCACGCGTAACAGGCTGCTTGTAAGCAATGATGGCCAGGGTTTCCAGGGCTGCCGAACTTAGCCGGGTCGAGAGATCCAGCCCCAGGAAGCGCTCCACGTCCTCGGCCAAGTCCGGAGCAGTGACCAACTGAACTCGTTCCCCCTGGCGTTGGAGTACTACTCCCGCGTCTGCACGCATCGCGGCCAGTCGCTCCAGTGCAGCTGCAACCTCCTCTTGAGTGACGCCCAACGCGCGCGCAAGATCAACCACTTTTATGGGTGAAGGCGCGACGAAGAGAAGGGCTTCAACACGTCGTACCAGAGCCCCCTTCTCTTCCCCCCGCGCGTCCCCGTCGATTGTGGGAACCTGAACTTCCTGTGGAGCGTCAATACTCATGAGCGTGACGGCAAGGTAAAATAGAATCAGCCTGATGTACCGACATCACCAACAATCTGGCAATCTTGTAACACACCGCACGTTATGGAAGGATGGTATCCTCCTTCCCATTATCCCTTACATAATGGAGGGGTACAAAATGAAATGGTTTACAATAATGCTCTCATCTATCCTCATACTGGCAATCACCGTAGGCTGTACCACACCGCAAATTGACCTGCCGGATCGGGAAGTCCCTATTACAGAAGAGGCCGCAAAAAGCCTGGAAAGCAAGATCACCACCATTAAAGCCTCTCCCAGCGGAGATGTCAAACTTACATTCACCGAGTCGGAGATAACTTCCTACATTAACCTTCGCTTGGTCAATCAGAATTTTCCCCTGAAAAAGCCCGTTATTTGGTTTAGCGAAGGTAAGGTGTACATGAAAGGGCGTCTCGAAACAGATGGCATACCCGTTAAAGGCGATGCCATCCTGGTAGTTGCTCTTTCTGTGAAAGATGGGAGGCTAAATATCAATGTAGAGCGAGCCATTATCGGCCGCGTTCCTGTCCCCGAAAGTGTTCTGAAACAACTCAGCGATCTGGCGAATGAACGATTGAGTGCAGTTACCGGCCCCTTACCGGTAAAAGAGTTACAGATATTAGAAGGGGAGACCATCATCCTTGTGCGTCGACAATAGGAGGTGCTCCTGTCTCTTCTGGATATGGCACATGGCGGATGCGCACGTTCACTCGCCCTAACTTCAAGCCCATTCTCTGCTCGACGACCTCTCGGGTAACATCCAAGATCTCTTGGGTTTTCATGGGAATTTGTACATCGGGAGACGTTTCGACTTCTAAGTCGACGTGAACGACATTCCCTTTGGCGCGCACGCGTGGCTTCACGGAGATGACATCCGCCAGTTGATCCAGGTGATAAGAGAGGCGCATGGATATAGAATCGACCAAGACCTTGGCCTTACCTCCCTCTGCTGTCACGACCTCAACAGCGGCCGGACGCCCTCGGCGTACTTCGAGAACGAACAGTGTTCCCAGGATAAGAACTAAGGCCACAGCAACGACAATCTGGCCCACAAGGAATACCAATGGGCCAGTAACATACATTTGCTCAAGCCCGGCACGCACAGTACGTAAAAACTGGATCACCGTATCAATCACCCAAAAAGGCAAGACCACCGTGATTAACGAAGCGATCAACATGAGAATGATCAGGATAATCATCATCACGCGATTGAAGACGTTCATGATGCCTGCTCCTCACTGACTTCTATGAGACATCCGAACGTGTGTCAGGGATAAGGGAGCCCCCTTTTCCCAGACACACGTCGGTTGTTCTACTGAACCACCTCTTCGGGCATGGGAATACGTTCCACCATCCCCTCTAACAGACGCTCTAAGGCCATGGTGTGGCTGCACACACCGCGCTGAGAGAAAAAATGACACGTGCAATGCCACACGCCGCCGTTGTAGGTGATGACATACGTTCCGTGGTTACCGCGAAAGGACACCTGGAAAGCATCAAATCGGATGCGGTCGCGTTCCTGGGCATACTGCTTGGCCTTCATAATCTTGCCAATCATGGCGGAATCCATCATGGGGATATGCCTCCTTTCTTCATAAATGAATAGGGCACACACATGCCCGTGTGTGCCCTATTCGCTATATCCGATTCCTCTTTTCTCGTTTCCGTTCACCTTGTTCTCTCCTCCTAACCCAAATCCAAGTATATGCCTTTCCCACGAACCTGTCAACTCACTTCGTGTTCGAGATACTCGTTCGGTGTATTCAAAGGGGAAGGGCATGAATTAGGCTTCCCCTTTTTCACCTCCCTTCCCCCCTCTCCACACCTGGGGACTTTATCGAAAGTCCAATGAAGGGCGGGGTACAGATATGTGAAAAAACCAAATCGTAGGGCAAAGGCCACATAACGTGCTGGCGGGCCCGGCCAATATTTGGTTCATCTACGAATGTTCTATATAATTCTGGCGAACTCCTACCCGATTTCGGAGCGCACCGTATGGCCGAACAGGAACACTCACCGTCGCACCTTTCCAACCCACACGACCGCTTCTTCCGCCATTTCCTGGCCGACCGGGAGCGAGCCCGAGCCTTCCTCCACCATGTGCTCCCCCCACC
>JALWHQ010000469.1:9001-9328 GCA_026983525.1 Anaerolineae bacterium
ACCCGGAACTGCGCGCCCAGCAAGGGGATGTGCTTTTTCGTGTGGGGATGCAGGGTGGTGAACGGTCGGTGTATGTGTACGTCCTGTTCGAGCACAAGAGTTATCCGGACCGGTGGGTCGCCTGGCAACTGTTGCGCTACATGGTGCGTATTTGGGAACGGGAGTGGCAGCGAGAGAGGCAACTGGCGGCCATCGTGCCCGTGGTCGTCTACCACGGCGTCCAAGCCTGGACCGCGCCGCGGGCTTTCGAGGCACTGGTGGCGGCGCCGGAGGCGTTGCGGGCGTACGTGCCGGATTTTTCCTACCGGCTGTATGATTTGAACGAGG
>JALWHQ010000470.1 GCA_026983525.1 Anaerolineae bacterium
ACAAACGGGATCCTCCTCGCCGAAGAAGAGCGCGTGCGTGCCCGCTCCCGCTTTGACAACCTCTTCGTCCGCGTATCCCTGAAGGGGGTGGACGGCGAGACGTTCCACCGCGTCACGGGCGCGGAACCACGCTTCTTTGACCTTCAGATCCGCGCCCTCGAGCTCCTTGCCCGCTTCGGCGTGCCTGCCCGTCCCGCACTCCCCTTTAACATATTCCCGCCGGATAAGATACGGGCGCTCCAGAGGCGCCTCCTCGAGATAGACGAGGCTTACGTCCTTGAGCTGGAGCCCGTCCTTGACTACGGGGGTGCGTATAAACGTCTGCGCGCCGCAGGTCTGGATATATACTGGCCCTGATGGTTGGCTTCGTGGCGGGCTACGCCCTCGCCCTCTGGCGGGGACGGGCCTACCTGTTCGGGGGGTGGGATGGCGAACGGTACCTCTCGTCGGCCTACATGTTCGACCCCCAGAGCGCAACCTGGGCCCTGCTGCCCCCGCTGGAATCCCCCCGCGCGTTCGCCGTCGCTGCCGTGTTGGACGACCTTATCTACGTCATCGGGGGATACAACGGCCGCGTCGATCTGGCGGAAACGTGGATCTTCGATCCGGAAGCCGCCGCGCGGAACGAAAACCCCTGGTCGCAAGGACCTCGCCTGTTGAGCCCTCGCGCGGGCGCGGGCGTCGCGTCTGCGCCCCTCGCCATCTACGTTATCGGCGGGGGCATTGCGCTCCCCACGGAAGGGGCCGAACGCTACGACCCCACGACGCGCACCTGGGCGCGCGTGGAAACTCCCTACGGCCCCAACTGGCGCCACATGGCCGCGGCCACCGTCGGGGCCGACATTTACACCGTGGGGGGATGGGCCGGCGCGTACCTCTCGGCAACGGAGCGATATCGCGCGTCCTTCCGCAACTTCATCCCCTTTGGCCCGGTCAACGAAGGGCAGGATTAAGTACGTGGACAAGAATCATCCACCATTGAACGTAAGGACCACAGACGATGGACGACAGACCGTGGACGAGAGATGACGATTTAGCGCCATCGTCCATCGTCCATGGTCCATCGTCACCTAATGGCCATGTAGACGTCCGCGGTTCACCTCCCCTCACCGTATCTTCAGCACGGCCGAGCCCTTCAACTCGCTGTGCTTGAGCCGGCGCAGCGCCTCGTTGGCTTCCTCCAGCGGGAAAACCTGGACATCCGTGTGGATGGGAATCTCCGCGGCCAGGGCGAGGAGTTCGCGCGCGTCCTCACGGGTCGCGTTGGCCGTGTTGCGCACCGTCCGTTCCCAGTAGAGCAGGTCGTAGGGGAGTTCGGGAATGGGCGTCATGTAGATGCCGCCGATGGAGATGGTGCCTCCCCGCTCCAGCACGCGCAGGGCTTCCTTCACGATCCAGCCCGCGGGCGCGTAGATGACCGCGGCGTGAATCTTCTTCGGCGGCGTGTCCTGGGCTTCGCCAACCCAGGCCGCGCCCAGTTCCCGAGCATGGCGCTTGTGCTCCTCGCTACGGGTAAAGACGTACACCTCACACCCCCAGTGGCGCGCCACCTGGATGACGATGTGCGCGGAGGCGCCGAAGCCGTAGATGCCCAGGCGCTGGCCCGGCTTTAGTTCGCTCAACTTCAGGGTGCGATAGCCCACGATGCCCGCGCACAACAAGGGAGCCGCGTGCACATCATCTACCCCTTCAGGGATTGAGAACACAAAATCGGCAGGGGCGAGCGTGTACTCGGTAAATCCGCCGTCCACATCCCAGCCGGTAAAGAGAGGATTGGTACACAGGTTTTCCTGACCCGCCCGGCAGAACTCGCACTCACCGCACGTCTTGTGCACCCAGGGCACACCCACCCGCGTGCCCACCGCGGGCACGGTCACGCCCGGGCCTACCTTGTCCACTGTGCCCACAATCTGGTGACCGACGATCACCGGGCGCTTGTGCAGGGGTAAATCACCCTCCACAATGTGAAGATCCGTGTGGCAGACGCCGCAGGCGTGAATGCGCAACCGCACCTGGCCGGGCCCCGGCTCAGGCACGGGCCAATCTTCCAAAACCAGTGGGGATTCTTCAATCGGCTTCTGGTCGTGCAGCACCATTGCTCGCATGGTTCGCCTCCTCAAG
>JALWHQ010000471.1 GCA_026983525.1 Anaerolineae bacterium
CCCTCCTGCGTCAGCCTCCCGAGGTCTGCCAGACCACAGAGGCTGTCAAGGCCTCCACTGCCCTACTCCTCTCGTTCCCGTTGCTTTTGCCAATATACGATCTGGTCCGTGAAACGGATGAAATCTTCTGCATGGCGGCGGGCGATCTGGAGCACTTGGCGTTCATCCACGTTCCAATAGTGGTGTACGAGCATGTTGCGAAAACGAGCCGCGCGCATCAATTGAGCGGCCACCTCATCGTCAATGACCCCCGCCTCGCGAAGGCCCTCAAAACAATCCACGTAGGAGGAGGGGGCGCTCCGCGCGATGCGGGCCATGATGTGGGAGCATATGCTCGCGGCCGCTTCGATGCACCTCAATAACAGGTGCTCCACTGTGTAGAGGTTGCGCTCGTCCGCGAAGAACGCCTCATCCGACAGAGCCGTGTAGCGCTGTATCCGCTCCACGTAGGCCCGAATTTCCCTGATGCGCTCCTGCAAGTGCTCTGTCCGTAGGGGCACACTCATGGATTGATCAGTGCCTCCCAGTATTCCTTCCACAGGTGCTCCATGTCCATGGCGTGGCGCGCGGTGCGCTCGATGAAGTCGGCCAGGATCTCCGCATCGTGGGTGAAGAGCAAACGGCCGTCACGCACGACGTGCAACTGAAAGCGCAAGGGGGCCTCGTTCAACACCTGAACGTCCACGGGCACGCGGAGGCCGATGTCCCTGCGCAAGGCGATGCTCAACTCCGTCGAGAGGTCGAGCACATAGTCGAGCATCTTGTCCTGGTGTGCACGGGCCCACTCGGGGCGCACATACACGGCCACGTCTACATCGTGGTAGGGCACAATGCCGTCCACCAGGGAGCCGTGCACGTAGGCAAACACGATCTCGGGTCGGGCCCCCAGGTGTTTCTTCAGGGCCTCGACAATGGTGTCCTGATCGAGCATGTCGTTCTGAAGCATCATGCCTCTCGCCAAGGCGCCAAGCCGCGAAGGAGGACCAGAAACTACCCCTTCAGTTTACCCCAATTGTCCCTCGAGGGCTAACCTACCACTTCCCCCCTCACATCCGACGCAAGACGCACGACGAACGACCTACTTCGTCCCCACCCACGGCATGTACGCCTCGGGCGCGACCAAATCCCTGTACTGGAATCCCGTCCCTGGTGACCCGACCCACACGCGGCCAGGCAGGGTGGGATGAAAGGCAACGGGGCCCGCAAAGGGCCAGGCCATGCCCTCGTTCCACGCGCGCCACGTGCGCCCCCCGTCCGTGGAGAGGAGTACCCCGTGCGACCCTGGATCGTACCCGCCCGACATGTAGGCGCTGGACGACGTCGCCACCAGCACGTTTGGGAAGCGAGGGGAGACCGCGATGTCGCGCATGAAATCGTCCGTCCACAGTTTCTGCCACGTGCGCCCTCCATCGTCACTGCGATACAGCCCTTTCCCTTCGCCCAACACGGCCACGTACACTCGCTCAAGCGTGTGGGGATCGGGCGTGATGGCGAAGACCCCTTCCCAGCCGTATTCCCATACTTCCCCTGCTACATTTCCTGCCATTTCAGGGAGCCCCACGCGCTGCCAGGTTCCAGGGTCACCCCCTTGTGTTGAACGCCACAGACCCGCTTCTCCCCCCGCGTAGACAAGGCGACCATCAACGTAATCCACGGCGGTGAAGCGACAGCCATTGCAATCGAACACCTTATACCAGTGTCGGCCATCGTCCACACTGCGGTATACATCACCCGCGGCCGTGATGAAGAGGGTCCGCCGCGCGGGCGGGCTGTGTCGATCCAGGGAAAGGCCCATCAGCGGCACGGCAGGCAATCCTGCCCCTGCCTTCCACGTCCTCCCGTAGTCGCTGCTGCGCAGGAGTCTGCCAGGCTCGTCCCAACTCGGGGCCTGCGCCGTCCACACCACCCCAGGACGGGTGGGATCGGCCACGAGCGTGGTCGTGTTGCCGCCGTTTCCTTCCCAATCCCCCGTGCTGGCGACGTCATTGCAATTCTCCCAGGAATAGCCCCCGTCGGGGCTGTGCCAGCAGCCGATGTCGAAGTACCCCAGGTAGATGTGTTGGGGCGCGGCCTCGCTGATGGCCAGGTCGAACATGACCACGTTGTCGATACCGCGTGAGCGCCACCGTCCAGGTTCGACCTCATCGGTGTAGATGTTGAAAAAGTGGCGGCCGCCGTCGTCCGTGGCGAACATGAACTGACTGTCGGCCCAGATCAGCCACTCGGGATCGGACAGGTCGTCGCCCAGGGAGCGAAGGTCGGTGTTGTAAGCCCAATACGCGCCCGTCCATCCCTGGTCCCAGTCCTCCACCTTGCTCACCCGCGTCCACCGCTTCCCCCCATCCGTGCTCTCCCACACCCCGTTACGGTCATCCCAGGGGAATTGGTGATAGGGGTCGATGAGGCGGATGATCTCTGGTTGAGCACTTTGTATCCAAATGCGCCCTCCGCGGTTGGTGAGGTGAGTCCACGTCGTCCCCCGATCGTCGCTGCGATAGAGAGCGCCTGCATCGTCCCCATCAGGATCGAGTACGGAGAGATACACTCGATCGGTCACGTCAGGCGAGAGGCCGAGGTCCAGGATCTTCCCCAGCCCCTGCCCAATGGCCGTCCAGGTGCGGCCGCCGTCGGTGCTGCGGAACGCGGCCGCGGGCCCAGAGGCAAACCGTCCTTCTCCCGAGAGGACGTAAAGCGTATCGGCATCGTGGGGGTCGAGGAACAGTTTGAGAATGCGCAACCCTGAAGGCAGGTTCTGGCTCACGCGGGCCCAGGTGTGGCCGCCATCCGTTGTTTTGTACACCTCTGCTTCGGCCACATCCCACTCGGCGTGATAGGCCGCATACCCAACGCGCGGGTCGTCAGGCGAGAGCCCAAGGTCGGTAATGTAGCCCGAATCCAACACCTGGGACACGCTATCCCCACCATCCTCACTGAGGTAGATCCCCTCTTCCGTGCCCAGCAGCAGAACGTCGGGATCCGTGGGATGGAAGCCAATGCCGCTGGCGTGGGTCGTCCTCAAGCCCTGGGCCGCGCCGATGACGTCCCACGTGCGCCCCCGATCGCGCGAGCGATAGAAGCCGCTCAAATCACTGGCTGCCAGAATCAGACCATCGGGGCCGGCCTTGGCCGTGGCGAACCATCCGCCCCCGCCAGGGTTGGTACGATGCCACGTCGTCACAGCAGGAGGAACCGCGGCCCTCGTGTCGGGCGCTCGCCTTTGCTCATCCCTGAGGAGGGCACGACGCGCGTCCTTCAGGACATCGCCCTGATCTATGGGGAATCCCAACACCTTCGAAGCGAAAAAACTTGCAATCAGCCACAGCACGACGAGGAACACGAAAGAGCGAGATGATCGAACCACGGGGGCCTCCTAAAGTCTCCTGGTATACAACAGGCCCATTTTGCCATCCACCAAACGGTTACACAAGTTCAGCCAAAAGGTGGTTGAACGGCAGAGGCCGCCCCTGGATAATGGGGTAGGAATTCACATCATTATCCAGAGGAGGGAATTGCCTATGAATCCTGTCATCACTGTCGAACACCTGCACAAGGTGTATGGGTCCACAGTGGCCGTGGACGACATCTCCTTCGAGGTGTACAGGGGGGAAATCTTTGGCATGGTCGGACCCAACGGCGCGGGCAAGACCACGACCATCGAGTGCATCGAGGGGTTGCGCGAGCCTACCGCGGGCACGATTCGCGTCCTTGGCCTTGACCCCACCCACGATCGCCGCCGTGTCATGGCACGCATCGGCATCCAACTACAAACGTCCAGCCTGCCCCCGCGGCTGAAGGTGGGGGAGATCGTCGACCTGTTCGCGTCGTTTTATCCCCACACCGTGGACGCTCAGGCCCTGCTCGAACAACTGGGCCTGGCCGAGAAGCGCAACACACTCTACGAGAAACTCTCGGGCGGCCAGAAGCAGCGCCTCTTCATTGCCCTGGCCCTGCTCAACGACCCCGACATCGTCTTCCTGGACGAGTTGACCACGGGGCTCGACCCGCAAGCCCGCCTGGTCATGTGGGAAATGGTGGAGGCGATTCGCGACCAGGGCAAGACGATCTTCCTCACCACGCACTACATGGAAGAGGCCGAACGTCTGTGCGACCGCGTCGCCATTGTGAACCAGGGGCGCATCGTGGCCCTCGACACGCCCGCCCACCTGGTCCGCCAACTGGACGCGTCCGTGCGGGTGGTGTTCGAGCCGCTAACGCCCGTGGACATCTCCATCCTGGAAGCTCTGCCCACCGTCACCCACGTCGAAGCCAACGGCCGCGGCATCGTCATCCACGGTCGGGACGAGCAAGTGCTCGTGGACGTGGTTCAGGCGCTCACTGCCCAGCGGATTCGTTTCACCAACCTGCGCACGGAACAGCCCACACTGGAGGATGTCTTCCTGAGCGTTGCCAACAACGGCAAGGCAAAAGCGGTTCGTTGAAAATTTGGGCCCTATATCCCTTGGCACGTATCTTCCGCTGCGCTTGTGACGGGGGTATGGGGTATCGGGTATCAGGTATCGGATATGACGTTCTCTTCGCGTTGGTGAAAGATGGCTTTTCACTTTTCAATTTGCACTTTGCACTTCTACCGATGGAGGTGATTTCATGCGCGGTATAGTCAAACTGACCCAGACACAGGCAAAGTTGTTCTTGCGGGAACCCGCGGCCTTCTTCTTCACCCTGGTGTTTCCCGCGGGGTTGCTCTACCTCTTCGGGCTTATGTTCGGCAACGATCCCGATCCCGAGTTCAATCCGAACTTCGGCTTCTTGGACGTGGAGACGCCCGCGTTCATGGCCCTGGTCATCGCGTCGATTGCCTTCATGGGCATACCCACCGCGGTTGCGGCTATGCGCGAGCAGGGGGTTCTGCGCCGATTGCGGGCAACGCCGTTGCCGTCCCTCTCCTACATCCTGGCGGACCTGATCGTCAACTATGGCATGGGGCTCTTCGGAGCTGTGTTGCTTGTGGCCGTGGGCAAAGTTGCCTTTGAGTTAAACTTTTCGGGATCGTGGCCGCTGCTCTTCGTGGCCTTCAGCGCGGGCGCTCTGGCCGCCTACGCCACGGGCTACATCATCGCTGCGCTGTCGCCCACCGCGCGCGTGGCCCAGACCCTGGGCATGGTCCTGTACTTTCCCAACCTCTTCCTCTCAGGAGCCACGTTCCCGCGCGACGTCTTTCCCGACACCATCAAACTGCTCAGCGATCTCATGCCCATGACACATATGGTAAACTTGTTCCAGGCCATCTGGTTCGGCAAACCCTGGTCGGAGTACGGGGTCACGCTGACGATTACCGTGGGCTTCGCCATCGGCGGGGTGGTGCTCGCGGTCAAACTTTTCCGCTGGGAATGAAGAAGAAGACGATGGACGATGGACGATGGTCTATCGTCCATCGTCTTCACGCACAGGGCTTGGCATGATGCTGAAGCGCTCGCATCTACTCTGGAAATCCACGTTCATTGCTTCTTTCATCGCCTTCATGGGCTCGATTGCCGTCGTGTCCCTCATCATCGGCGTCTACGGCATGTGGCTGGTCATTCAGACGGGGGGCCAGCCCGACCTCGAGGCCATGTCCAGGTTTTCGGAGGCGTTCGGGCAGTACGCGGGCACGGGCGGCTCGTACCTGGCAACGTTCCTGGTGAGTTTCTGGTTCGCGCGCACCCACCGCCAGGCATCCAGGTGGAACCTGCTCCTCATCGGCGTCTGGATGACGGCCTATGGCCTGCCCTTTCTCATCTTCTACCCCCAGCCTGTGCTCCTCTCCATTCGGGATTTCTTCGTATCGCTGACCCTCTACTGCGTGCTGGCCCTGGCAGGCGGGGCAGTCGCCTACAAAACGATGGCCCCTGCCACCCTTTACACGAACATCCTGCGCGCGCTGAGCCGCGTGGCTTCCACCAACGACCTCAACCGCGCGCTTGGGGAACATCGCCCACTGCCCGACATTACCCACATCGCCTTGTGGACGCCTGACAGCGAGGAAAGCGGCCGCGCCTTCTCTCTCCTCACCACCTGGTCGGTCACCTCTACCGCGATCCCCCAACGCCTCACCGCCGCCGATCACCCCACCCTGGAACGGGTGAGCGACGGCAGCAGCGTCACTTTTCGCGTGTCCCAACTCCCCCTGGCCGAGCAACATGTGTGGGAACGCATCGGTGTGCGCGGTGGGGTGCTCATTCCCATCGTGAAGGAGGGGGAGAACGCTTCCACGTGGTATGGGGTGCTCTTCGTTGGGTCTGCACATCGCGAGAAGATGCCTGGCCGCGTTGTGCGCTTCTACGAATCCCTTGTGCCCACCCTTTCTCTCACCCTGGAGAAACTGCGGCTGATGCGTCAGGTGAGTGAGGCGGCCGTGTTAGAGGAGCGCCAGCGCCTGGCGCGCGAAATTCACGACACCCTGGCCCAGGATTTCACCAGCATCGTGACCCACCTGGAGGCCGCGGAGAGCGCCCTGGACACCGCGCCCGATGTGGCGCGCGCCCACCTGGATCGGGCGCGGCGTGCTGCGCGCGAGGGGCTCCGCGAGGCCCGTCGCGTGGTCTGGGCCTTGCGCCCCGATATTCTCACCCGCACGGACCTTGCCCAAGCCCTGGAACGGGTGGCCCACCGCTGGAGTGAGGAAACGGGCACGCCTGCCCATGTCACGGTCACGGGCACGCCGCGGCCGCTCCCTGGCGACCTGGACGTGGTCTTGTTGCGCGCGGCCCAGGAGGCGCTCAACAACGTGCGCAAGCACGCGCGTGCCTCGCGAGTAGACATCACTCTCACCTACATGGACGACCAGGTCATTCTCGACGTCCAGGACGATGGCGTGGGCTTCGATCCAGCGTCCCTCTCCGACTCACCAGGGTTTGGCCCGCGCGCCATGCGCGAGCGGGTCGAGGCGCGCGGGGGCCACGTCATTGTCGAGAGCGCGCCAGGGGAGGGAACGACCGTGGTAACGATATTGCCGACGACGACGGTAGGAAAGGGACCATAGACGATGGACGATAGACGATGGTTCGGCACCATCCACCGTCCATCGTCCATCGTCCATCGTCTATCGTCCTTTATGGTCTATCGTCCTTACTTAACAGAATCAGGAGCCAATAGCGATGTGTCCTATCCGTCTCCTCATCGTCGACGATCATCCTGTCGTTCGCGCGGGGCTGGTGGGTATGCTCGCCTCCCAGCCCGATTTCGAGGTGGTGGGCGAGGCCGCGGACGGCGAGGAAGCGTTGCGGAAGTGCATGGAACTGCGGCCCGATGTGGTGCTCATGGACTTGCGCATGCCCCGCATGGACGGGGTAACGGCCATCGAGCACATTCGCCGCCAGTGGCCCGAGATTCACGTCCTGGTCTTGACCACGTATGACACGGACGCGGACATTCTGCGCGCTATCGAGGCGGGGGCGACGGGCTACCTGTTGAAGGATGCCCCGCGCGAGGAGTTGTACCGCGCGGTGCGGGCCGCGGCGCGCGGGGAGGCGGTGCTCGCGCCTCCTGTGGCGGCCAAACTCATGGAGCAAATGCGTTATCCTGGAGAAGAGCGGCTCAGCGCGCGAGAACTGGAGATCCTCACCCTGGTCGCTCAGGGGAAGAGCAACAAGGAAATCGCCAAACACCTGCACATCAGTCAGGCCACCGTCAAGAGCCACCTGCTCAACATCTACGACAAACTGGGGGTCTCCGACCGCACCGCGGCTGTAACCGAGGCCTTAAAGCGGGGCTACATTCGACTGGAGTGAGTATCCCAGCCCAACGGAACCTTCATGGGCTTGGAATCCTTCCCGTGTGAATTCTAAAAGAGGTTGCTTCTCAACGCGGGTAATCAAGACAGGGGCATTACCGAAGCGATCGCGCACACGCTGATATAAGGCTTCGAATTCGTTGTCGTAGTCGACTACCTCCCCTTTGTACATGGCAATATACTGTCCTTTGTGCCGCTTCAGCAATTCCCTGTGACGGCGGAGATATGTCTCATGCTCGCGCGCAATCTGCTCACGGTGCCACTCCCACAGGTACATCCGAACGGCCCGCTGCAAAATTTCGGACACGTCTGTGTGATACTCTCGCGCCGCTTCCTCTATTTGCTCGTACAATTCTTGATCAAGCGAAACAACTCCCATAGTTTTCACACTCCATACTCTCTCACTTGAGGGTACGTTTGGTCTTGCCTCGATCGCTCAATTTCTTCCCACTCTACATCTTTCAGCACCGACTTGAGGACCTCACCAATACGGCGCAGGCGCTTCACATGAACAGGCCGCAGAACCAACACATCCCGCTGCGCTTCCACCACAACGGCCTGTCGAGGATGAAATCGAAGTTCCCGAAGCACGTGGGCAGGAATTCTAAGGGAGCCATCATTGTTTACTTCCAACACCGTGACCTTCTTAGACATATCGGCCATGTCGTTCACTCCGCTTCACCTTTCCAGGTGTACCATCCCGAATGATAACCAACTCAACATCTACGACAAACTGGGGGGGCGACCGCACCGCGGCCGTAACCGAAGCCCTAAAGCGTGCCTATATCAGGCTGGAGTGTGTATAGGAGAGCCTTGTCTTCACGCGGCTTTTTTCTCGTCCTGGGCCCACCGTTGCGCCATTTGGCGCATACTTTCCTCATACTTGGGCCAATCATGCAAGGTCTCAGGATCGAAGTCGGCCCCATTTGGCCACACCAACGTATGGGCTTCTGGATCGATTGTAACCTGGTTGAAGAGACGTTCGTCCAATAGAGCGCCGTAGATGGGTCCTTTCAAAACGGGACGAAAGTCGATCTCTTGAACTGTATCATCATCGAACATCACCCGCAGCCTATATGGCCCTATGACCTGTACATCGACAACCCGATATACTTTGTGATGCACCTTCCTCTTTTCCTCTCGCATTCTGCCCACCTCTTGTACCTTCTCACCGCAGTGGCGCGATCTTGTACGGTAGACGTCCAGACTGCAGACGTTTCCAGTTTTCCAAAAGTTCTCCCTGGTGAATCTCTGCCCAGGCTTCAACCAGGCGCTGTTGTCTTCGCGGCAGGCTCCCACCAATGAGTTCTACGGGCTCGATGCTAAACACGGCCGCGTAGTTCTGATAGTACACATGGAAGTGCGGTCGGTGATGTGGTGCCCCTGGTTCAGGATACATGCGAATAACGATCCCATAAAAGCGCGCAATCTCTGGCAATTCAGGCCCTCACCGTACAAGCTGTGTGCCTATTATACTTTATGTTGGCTACAGATGGGAAGGTTCAGTTGTTAAGGTTCCACAGTCCGCGGGCGGATGAATGATGCTGTTGGTAAACTCATCGTGCCCTGGCCCTCACCCCTCTCCCC
>JALWHQ010000472.1 GCA_026983525.1 Anaerolineae bacterium
GTTCTCTTCAACGCTCATCCAGCGGAAAATACTCATGTGCTGGGGGATATATGCCAATCCCAAGGAAATGCGCCGATGGGTGGGGATATTCAAGATACTCTGTCCCTTCAGACGGATGTCCCCATCATTGGGTTTGAGAAATCCGAAAATGGCCTTCAGCAAGGTGGATTTGCCCACCCCGTTCGCTCCCAAGATGGCCGTAATTTGGCCCTTGCGGGCGTACATGTGTACTCCCTGGAGGATGTTGAGATCCTTGTAGTAGCCCACGTACAGGTTTTCGACTTCCAGGATGTGTCCGTTGGCAGAGACATCAACGCCACTCATGCATACGCCTCCTCGTACGCGTATCGCTCTAAATGAATTCGTCCTCTTCTTCCTTGCCCAAATATGCTTCGATGACCGCGGGATCGTTTTTGACCTCTTCCGGAGGGCCGTCAGCAATGATCTCACCAAAGTTGAGCACCACTAACCGTTCACTCAACGTGAAAATCGACTCCATATCATGACTAATGAGAATAATGGCCTTTCCTTGCTCGCGCACCCTCTGGATGTAATCGTAAATCGTACGCTGCAGTTTTGGATGCACACCGGCAAAGGGTTCGTCGAGGATGATGAGGTCAGGCTCCAGCATCAACAAGCGGGCCAGTTCGAGGAGTTTCTGCTGTCCTCCCGAAAGATTCCCCCCCATCTCATGGCGTAGGTGGTCGATGGTGAGAAATTCCATGATTTCATAGGCCCGCTTTTCCAGTTCCTTCCGACTCATGTAGGGGTGCTTAACCAGGCCGGGCGCGAGCATGTTTTCCAAGACCGTCATGCGTCGAAAGGCGCGAGTCACTTGGAAGGTCCGACCAATCCCCAGGCGAGCAATGTGATAAGGACGCAGGGTATCAATGCGCTTACCGTTGAACCATACCTGTCCCTGAGAGGGCTTGAGCAAGCCGGTGATGATGTTCGTGAGCGTTGTCTTCCCGGCACCGTTCGGCCCAATAAGCCCCACCAACTGCGGACCTTCTATGTTTAGGGTCACACCTTTGAGTGCCTGAAGGCCGCCAAAGTTCTTGATAACGTTACGCACTTCCAACCGAATCGTACCGTTCCGTTGACTCATTGCTTCTCTCCCTACGAAGCAGGTTCAGAAGAACTACTGGGGTTACCGGCTTCTGCAGGATTGGTGATGGCCTGTACGTCGTCGATTGCATCCATATCCCGTTCAGCCTGAAAACGCTGGGCCACCGTCTCGGCCGCTTCACGACGGGCCAGCCAATCAAGAACGGGGGAGATGAGCCCGTTTTGCCAGAAGCGCAAGGTCAGCATAAGCAACAGGCCGAACCCCACCATGCGCCAAGCGTTGGTTCGCAACACCCCCGCATTCAGGTCCACGGAAAATCCGATGTCTTCCAGGAAGAGGAGTTGTTGCAACACAGCAACGGGAAGCGGGATGCTTTGCAACCACTCCAGAGAGAAGTGGATAAAGATAGCTCCCAGGGCCGCGCCGATGAGATTCTGGCTTCCCCCAATAACGGCCATGGCGATAATCAAACTCATGCGCCCGATCTGCATCTGGTCGGGCACGATAAGCCCGATGAAGTGGTGAAAGACGATGCCTGCGAAGCCCGCTATCATCGAACTCACCACAAAGGCAAGCACGCGCGTGTTCACCACGTGAACTCCCAACGCAGCAGCCGCCTCCTCATCCTCACGCACCGCCCGGAAGAAGATACCGAAGCGGGAACGGACAAGCATAAACATGAAGAGAAGAGATACGAAGAAGAGCACGGCCATAAAGTAATAAGCGGGCACGTAAGGATTGGCATCCCAGTAAGGTATGAAGAACCGGAAGACTGCCTGAAGCGCGTCGGGAATCGTGTAGGGAGGAATCTCCAATCCGTTCGGCCCCCCCGTAAACTTGACCTCGGCCTTCACCACAAGGCGAAAGATTTCTGCAAAGGCGATGGTGAAGAGCGCAAGGTACACGGCTCGCATGCGCAAGCACAAGTAGCCAATGACAAGGCCTACCAGGCCCGTAATCAAGATGCCCCCTATAGTTGCTTGCCACGGCTTAAGCCCCACGTCGCGGATCAGAATACCTGCAGCGTATGTACCCAACCCCATGAAGGCCATGTGAGCGAAGGAGAACTGTCCTGTGTACCCGGCAAGCAACGACCAACTGGAAGCCAAGATAGCATAAAAGAGGGCGGTCATGCCCACGAGTATCCAGTATGGTTGTAACCCAACGAGGGGAGGATAGAGGGCAAGGCCGAGCAGGAAAATGCCCGTGAGCCCCCAAAGGATGTAGATGCGCCGGAATTTCATAACTCCCTCCCAAACAGCCCTGTAGGTTTGAGCCAGAGCACCAACGCGAAAATAATCAGCCCGAAGACATCACGATATGCCTGAGCACGGGCGGGATCGGGGAAGAGTCCCGTCCCCAGGGATTCCACGACCCCCAAGATAAGCCCCCCAACCAAAGATCCCGGTATGGATCCCATGCCACCTAACACAATAATGACGAAGGACTTGGCTGAGGCAGGCACACCCACCCACGGAACCCAGGAGAACACGGTCACCAAGACCGCCCCGGCAAGGCCGGCCAACATCGCGCCCAAAGCAAAAGCCAGAGTATTCATGGTAAGCGGATTGATGCCCACCACCGCAGCAGCATTGCGATCCTGGCTTACTGCCTGGAGGGCCCAGCCCGTCCAGGTGCGGAACATGAACCACAACATGGCGCCTAAGGCCAGCAGGGCGATGATGGCAGCGAAGATACGTCCTCCGCTCAGGGGTATGTTTCCCAGGAAAAGAGTTGCCTTCGTAGTCCGTATCACGCCTAAATCGATAGGGGGAAAACTCCAGAAGCGTGGTGCCTTCTTCGGAAACGGCCCCATAATCCCCAAGAGCACGAACTGTAAGAAAAAGGAGAGACCAAAGGTAACAAGAATGGCGTACTCACTAGGTCGATCCACCTTCCCTTTGGCCATTGGTTGTAAGAAGAGTCGCTCGAACACCGCTCCGATAAGGAATGTTACCAAGGCCGCGACCACTATGCCGACCAGCCCAGGCATTCCCTTGAATCGGGTCAGGAGAACGTAGACCACATATCCCCCTATCATGTAGAACTCACCATGTGCGAAACTGACGATGTTGAGCACTGAGAAGATGAGGGTCAATCCAAGCGCCATCAGGGAGTAGATAATCCCGATGAGCAGTCCTTCCAAAATAAGACGAAAGATGTAGGAGGATGTGATCTGAAAGAAGTTTATGTCCAGCAGAATGTCAGGTATCGGCCACATAATTCTCTCTCCACCCGGGGTAATTCCTGCTAAGGTCCCCAAAACCCGACGTCTGACTAAAGGAAGAGCACGGTTATAACAAAGGCCCCGAGAGGTGGACCCCCTCTCGGGGCCTTGACAAGACGATGTTCACTTACGGCTTGACGGGTGGCTCTGTGCCGGGCACTACGTAGTCGGTGCCGCAGGTCTGATAATGCTCCGGCCAGATGACGCAGGCTTCATCCACGGGCTGCCCATCCGACCAGTACTGGAGGAAGAGGATGGCCGGGTCGGGCCATTGATGCCACATCCACTCGGGTTCGCCCTCGGGCACGGGGCGAGAGACGCCGTACTTGAAGTAGTAGACGCCTTGCGCGCCCTGGTAGCCGTTCTCGCGGCTATCCAGTGCCTCAAGGGCTGCAATCAGGTCGGCCGTCTTGAGGCTACCCGCCTTCTCGATAGCGTAGGCCACCAGCATCAGCGCATCGTACTGCTCAAAGGCATAGGACTCGGGGAAGCGGTCCGGATCCTTAGTGGCCTTCTTGTAGTCCTCAATGAACCGTTGCGCCACCGGATTGTCCTTGGTCAAGGCGGGCACCACACCTACACGGCGGAAGGTCATGTAGTTGCCATCCGGCACGTTGGCCCAGAACTCGGTGTGGTTGGCCGCTACCTGGTTGGCGACAAAGATGAGATCCTCGGCCGGAGCCAGACCACCCTCAACCGCTTGCTGTTCGAAGTTGTAAGAAGTCTCACCGGTGATCAGAGTCAGCACTCCCTTCTTGCCCTCACGCTGTTGTACATCCTGGAGCACGCGAGAGACAAGGGCGGAGAAGTCCTGAGTGCCCTGTTCTGCCAGATAAATCTCGGACTCGATACCCAAATCAGCCAGGCGTTCCTTGGTGGCTTCGGAAGCCGGTACACCATAGTCGGTGTTCTCGGCTACGATAGCAACCCAGGAAACCCCCAGATCGGAGAAGAACTTGGCGTCCGCCTGCGCGACCATGGAGGAAGCCGGCGCGATGCGGAAGACCTCAGGATATTGGGCAGCCGTGATCTTGTCGTTCCAGGTCTCAGCAAAGATGGCGAGCACGCCGTACTTGTGGGCAATCTCCTTCTCCTGCACGCCAGCGGCACTGTGGTACTCGCCCGCAATTGCGGCCACACACTCCTCGGTGATCAGGTACTCAGCACCGGCGCGACCACGCTCGGGCAGACCCGACGTATCATAAAAGACCACGTCGATGGGATACTTGCCCATGATACCGCCGTTCTCGTTGATGTGATTCACGGCAATGTTGGCCGCAATCTGCATCGCCTGACCACCAGTTACCGAACCGGGCGCGGACAAGGGCACAGGCACACCGATCTTGATGACCGGCTTCTCCATCTTGTCCAGTTCGGCGAAGGTCTCCGGCGCACAGCGTCCCTTCTCAGGGGTCACTTCTACCGTCTTTACAATTTCTTGGGTGATGATCTTTTCTACCTCTTTGGTCACCACCTGGGTGACAACCTTCTCCACCTCCTTGGTGACGACTTTCTCCACTTCTTTGGTGACAACCACGGTCTTCTCGATGACCTGAGGTGTGGGTTGAGGACAGGCGACCAAGGCCAGCGAGGCAATGGCCAGCACTGTCACAATAAGCATCCACCGTTTCATGACTCTCCTCCTTCCGTCTTAGGTTTTAACAACAGAGTTGGTGTGGGGGATGATGTCCTGTACTAAATTGAGTGACAAACTGCGACACAATTCGATAAACCGCGATTGCGGGCGACTTACAAGGCTGCTTCTTCAGCAGGCCTATACCCCATTTCTGCGGAGATGCGGAGGGCAGTTTCCACAACCTTTGGAGCGATCTCACGAATTCGCTCTTGAGTCAAGCGATAGGCAGGCCCAGAAACGCTGAGCGAAGCAATGACACGTCCCTCATAATTGAAGATAGGGGCTGAGATGGCGTGTAATCCCTCTTCCAATTCTTCAAAGGCTGTCGCGTACCCCTGAGCCCGAACCCGCTGGAGTTCAACGCGCAGACGTGCAGGATCGGTAATCGTTCGCTCCGTCAGGGACTCAAAAGGCCCGACCAATACCTCACGACGCTCCTCACGAGACAGATAGGCCACTATCGCCCGTCCTGCCGCGCTGGCGTAGGCGGGCATTTGCCTTCCAGCCCACCCAACTCGTTTGATAAGATGCCCCGGAGGAACGTACACACTCAGGTTGATGACATCTCGCCCCTGAAGGACCGCTATGCTCACACTCTCCCCCACATCAACCGCGAGTTTCCGCATATAAGGGGTCGCGATCCGCTTCAAATCCGTAAACTCATGCACACTATTCGCCAGACGGATGAGCTCTACTCCAAGGCGATACAACCCTGTTTCCGGGTCTTGTGCGATCAGCCCTTCTTCTTCCAGCGTGGCCAAAAGACGAGAAACTGTGCTTTTAGGTAACCGCAATCGCCGACTTATCTCACTAACGCCCAGTTCAGGCTCATCGGAGGAAAAGGTCTTGAGGATTGCAATAGCTCGCTTAACGGCCTGAACGCTTGAGGTGCTTCTGGCTCCCATATAAAGTGTCCGATGCCCTCATGTTCCATCCCACGGATTCATGATCCATCTTATAGCACATAGATAACGGAAGTGTCAAATAAAGCCCAGGCCTGTGCACCTTTTTGAGGCACACAGACCTGGGCAAACACTCAGACAGCAACACTGCTACGAATGGGCAACGGAATTGCGACGGGCGTCTCGTGGGTTTCCTCCCACCAGTGGAACTCCTGCTCCTCGATATCTTCCTCAAAGAAGAATTTCTCCTCTCCAAATGCTGGCTTCAATTCATCGAACCACGTTGCCTCAGGATCAAACTTGGCAAAGAAGGGCTTACCCACCCAGTCGGGGTTGCGTCCCTGTAAGAATTCGAGGACGAAGACGCGCTCCCCCTTGATGGTGGCCGTACCCACGACGCGCACCTTGCCCGGCCAGCAGGACATGGAAGGCCCGCGCACGGTTCGGGCAAGGCCGGAGACCCGCTGATACGCCTCGGCGAAAATCTCCTGGGCCTTGTACAGCGGCACCTCAAAATAGCCCTTAGGCCCGGTGTCGCGCTCGATGAACATGTAGTACGGAACCATGCCCAGCCGGACACTCTCCTGCCACATCACGGCCCAGGCCTCGGGGTCGTCATTCACGTGGGCCACCACAGGAGCCTGGGTGCGAATCTCGGCCCCGGTCTCGCGGATGCGCCGAATCGCCTCCTGGACGATGGGGGTGCTGAGTTCGCGCGGGTGGGAGAAGTGGGCCATGATCGCCAGGTGACGCCCGGCCTTCACCACCTGCTCAAAGAGGCGCAACACATCATCCGCATCCGCGTCGGTCACATAGCGCTGCGGCCAGTAAGCCAGGGACTTCGTACCGATGCGAATGTCGCGCACGTGGGAAAGTTCGGGCGTGAGCAAAGGTTCGACGTACTTGCGCAAAGCCTTGCTCTTCATGATCATTGGATCACCGCCGGTGAAAAGCACGTCGGTGACGAAGGTATGGCGGCGCAAGTACTCGACAAAAAGTTCCACTTCCTTGGCCTCGAACTTTAATTCCTGAATGCCGACAAACTGAGCCCAACGGAAGCAATACGTACAATAAGCGTGGCAAGTCTGCCCCTGGGCAGGGAAGAAGAGCACCGTTTCCCTGTATTTATGCTGCATACCCCACAGGCGCTGACCGTCCATCTCCGGCACGTTATGCGTCATCTGGCCCGCGGGGTGAGGATTCAACTTGAAGCGAATTTCGTTGGCCAAAGCCAAGATTTCTTTGCGGGATGCTCCTCGTCGCACCAGATCGCGCATGGCGTTGAAATCCTCAGGTGCGAGCATTTCCCGCTGCGGGAACGTCAGTTGGAACATGGGATCGTCGGGCACATTGTCCCAGTCGATCAGTTCCCGCATCACGTAAATGTTGGTGCGGAAGGGGAGGACACGAGCGACAACTTCCACCGCTTCCCGAATTTCGGGATCCAGGCGTTGCCACTCTGGTTGCGCGGCCACATTCTGCAAGGTGACCGCCTGATAACGCGTCGGGTATTGACCTTCGAATGGCGTCATGAGCTTTCTCCTCCTGTGCGCATTGTTTATTGGGTAGGATACACCACACACAGGGAAAAGAGTAATTGGATGACTTCGGACTCCCCTGCAAGTCCTAAATGCCCAAAAAAATAAGAGTGCGTCGAACCGCACTCTTCGTATGGCTGGCACCTGCTCAACCATGCAGGAGCCGTCTAAAGTTGTCTGTGATCCCGCTTTTCATGTGCGTTCGTCTGCCGTCGCTTTTGCCCTCCTACCTTTTCTTGGCCTATTCTTGTGTTCCATTTTGTGGAACGCTGTACCGCAAACGAATTTATCACATTACCGTGCATTTGTCAAATTCAAGCAGACAATATGTGCAGTTGTCCAATCCCATCTTTGCTGCATACATAGCCCCCAGGGTAGAATACAAACACGTCCTGCATAACCTACATAACGACGGTGGGGTAAGATCTCGCATGGCCGAATCTCTGCGCCTCTTCGTAAGTGCGACGCGCGACCTGGAACCTCAGCGAGCCGTCATCGGTCGCGCCGTGGCCGACCTTCCCGTGCGCGTGACCATCGAAATCCGACGCACTCCGCCCGAAAGATCCACCCCGGAGACCATCTTTGACCTTATCGCCAATTGCGATCGCGTGTACGTTCTCCTGGGCCGCGACATTAGCGCGCCGGTCGGCAATGAGTGGGACGTGGCCCGCCATCTGGATCGCCCTATCCTTGCCCTGCGCGCGGACGTCCCTATGACCCCGGCCGCCCGGGAGTTCCTCCGTTTCAGCCAGGCAGAGTGGAAGACCTTTCACAGTGATACGGAACTGGCCCGCCTCATCGCCCTGGATGTTATCGATTTGCTGCTTCATCCCCTCAACCGCTATGGACTAACACCGGACGAGGTCGACCAGCTCCTCGCATACCGCCGCGAACTGGCGCCGGAACGGGTGGCCACGGGGGAGCCCGGTGGTGCGGAAGGGGGCGCGGTTCTTTTGGACGACCGACGGCGGGAGCCCTTGCGCGGCCGCCTGTTGACCGAGACGCCTGTTGAACGCGCGGAGGGTTGATCGAGCAAGCCCGGCCACCTTGGACGTCCACTCACCTCGTTGGTGATGGGGCGGGTGGGCCTGGTCACATCCCCGGGTGCCTGAGAGGAGGTTCAGGCATCCGTGTTTCTGGAGGCTTCTTATGCGTTGGACACGCATGTTGATTCGCACACTTCGCGAACGCCCTGATGCTTCGCTCCCCGGACTGCAACGTTTATTGCAGGCTGGCTATGTGCGCGCGATATCCGCAGGCGTGTACGATTGGCCCCCTCTGGGGACTGCCCTGCGCATGAGGCTGGTCACCCGTGTCATGGCCGCCCTCGAAGCCGCGCATATCCCCCTGGTCACCCCCTCCCCCTGGCGGGGCAGCGCGACCCCTATGCGGCTTGACGATGACAGAAGTGACGGCTCCCTTGCTGCATGGTATACCCCCGCCTTGCTGGCCCTGGCCGCAGAGGCCCTTTCCTCTTACAAACAATTACCCCAGCATTTGGCTACGGTGGGGTACGTGCATCGGGATGAGCCTCGTCCTCGGGCCGGTCTGTTGCGGGCGCGCGCCTTTACCGTCCTGGAAGGCCTCTCCCTGGCCGCATCCGTTGAGGACGCACACGAGGCCCATGCATTGTGGGAGCGTCTATTGACGGAGATATTGGAAGCGACTGGGGTGCCCCTTGTGCGCGGCCTGCGCGCCAGCCCTGCCGGTCCTCTTGCCGACATTATCCTTTGGCCTCATCAAAGCGCGGACACGACCTACCTGCACTGTCCCCGGTGCAATGCCTGGTACCATCCCGACGTGGCGCCGTTTGTGCGGCCTCTGCCGCCGGATGAGGAATTGAGGCCCATGCAGGAGGTCGAAACGCCGGATTGTACGACCATCGAGGCGCTATGCGCGTTC
>JALWHQ010000473.1 GCA_026983525.1 Anaerolineae bacterium
GGAGAAAGATGCACTCGCCCAGGGCTGGATCGATGTGGACCCCGGCCAATGTGTGCCCAACATGGGCCGCCACTTCATCAAGATGGCGGGGCAACAGCCCGGCCCGCTGATCTTGCTCTTCAACCCCCAGGGGAAACTCATCGGCGTGGAGTTGGAAAGCCTGACCGAGCAGCCCGCGCCGCCGTGGGAACACCTGGAACAGGGTCACCCGGGCATGGAATTCGAACATTGGACCATTCACTTCTGGTTCAGCGACCCCGATGAGGCCTGTGCAGCAGAGGGATGATGGATGTTGGACGATGGACGATGGACGATGGACGATAGAACATGGTCCATCGTCTATCGTCCATCGTCTCCTATCCGAAAGGAGCAAAGAATGCGCGATAAACGAGTTCTGATCTTTGGCGCCACGGGCAACGTGGGCGGGGCAACCACCCGGGAGATGGTGAAACGGGGCTGGCAGGTGCGTGCCGTGACGCGCACCCCGGAGAGCAAGAAGGCGCGCGCCCTGGCCGCGCTGGGCGTGGAAGTCGTCCAGGGCGACATGGACGACCCCGCTTCGTTGGAACGGGTCTTCGACGGCTTCCAGCGGGTCCTCAGCGTCCAAAACTGGCAAGTGAGCGGGCCCGAAGGTGAAGTGCGGCAGGGCAAACACGTTGCCGACGCGGCCCGGGCGGCCGGGGTCGAGCACCTGGTGTTCGCCTCGGCAGGCATCGGGGAGAACCACTCCGGCGTTCCCCACTTCGACAACAAACGCGTCATCGAACGATACATGGCGTCGTTGGGGATTCCGTTCACCGTCGTTCGTCCTGTGCCTTTCATGGAGTTGATGACCGAAAAGGAGTTCTTCCCGCCGATGGGCATCTGGGGCATCGCGCCGAAAATCATGGGCTGGGACACACCCTTCCCCTGGGTCGCGGTGCGGGACATTGGCATCGCCAACGCCAATATCTTCGAAAGCCCGGAGAAATGGACGGGCCGCGAGGTCATCCTGTGCGGTGATGTGAAAAGCCTGGGTGAAAGCCGCGAGACGTTCCAGACCATCACCGGAAAGAAGCCGTTTCGAGCGCCGCTGCCCCTGTGGCTCTTCCGCAAGATGGCGGGAGATGAACTCATCGTTATGTTTCGGTGGATGAAGCGCTGGATTGCCGGCGTGGGGCCGCAGGGCCTTCGGGAGTTGCAAGAGGCCTCGCGAGCGGTGTGCGCGGACATGCTGGACGTGGAGGGATGGCTGAGGTTGAAACAAGAGGGGGCATCATGACTATCAGCACTAACAAAAACCGTCGCATCGTCATAGCGCTTGTGTTGGTCGTCATCAGCCTGATAGGGCTGGGTTCCCTTTATAAGGGATTCACCACTCTCACACGAGGCGCTGCAAGTTCCGACTGGCCCACCACGCAGGGGGTTATCGTTTCCTCCAAGATTCAATCGATCAGCCGAACGCGAGAGAGCACCAGGAGACAGAGGAAGAAGTTCGGTGTACGCCGCGTTAAGCGCTACACCGTCTATCGCCCGCTTGTGACCTACCGGTACACCGTCGACGGCCAGACGTACACCCAGAGGAACCTGGACGTCAACGGTTCATCTGAATACCGCAAGCAGTCCTCGGCCCAGGCTGTGATCGAAAAGTACGCCCCCGGACGCGAAGTGACGGTCTACTACAACCCGAACGACCCCAGTGATGCCATGCTTGAACCGGGGAGCGACGGGACATCGGTCTTGCTCTTCTTTGTGCTGGGCGTATTCATGCTGGGTGTAGCCGGGATAATTGCCGTCAAGGAAAAATCCACTTTAGTGGGTTGAAAGGTTGGAAAGGAGAACACCATGCGATTTCACACACTACCTCGCATAACCGTCCGTGTCATCGTCGTACTCGCCGCTGTGTTTTTCACCGTGGGCCAACCCATCGCACAGGCTGCAATTCCGGCAGAGCCTACGGCAGGCGTTGAGGCCGTCCCCCAGATGACGCTGGATCTTCGTCAGGTTTCAGTGGAAGATGGAACGATGTTGGAATACCGGATCTCGTACGTGAACACAGGCGATGAGACTGCTTCCGACGTGGTCATCACCAATCGGCTCCCGGATGGCGCCCAACTGGTGTCCGATTCCATCAGTGATGGGGGCCAGGTGACCGACGACGGTCAGGCCATCCGCTGGGAGATAGGCGAGGTCCCCATCGGTGGGGAGGGCACCGTCTCCTACCGTGTATACCTCAGCCTGCCCGATGCAACGCCTACGCCCGAACCAACCGCGACGCGAACCTTCACACCGACGCCAACACCCACACGCGAGCCGACCGCAACGCCGGTCCCCACCTATACACCACCCCCAACTTCCACGCCTATGCCCACGCCCACGTCCACACCCACAGCTACGGCTACACCTCAGCCCACGGCGACAGTCACCCCCACACCTACGGCCACCCCACCGCTGCAAGAACCGGATGCCAATCCGGACACTTATGAGGTTGATGAAGATACTCGCCTCACCGTCCCTCCGCCGGGCGTGTTGGCGAACGACGGCTTTGTTCCTTGGGCTACTCCACGGGCTAGACTGGTGGACAATCCGGCCCATGCTCGGGATTTTGTGCTCAATGAAAATGGCGGCTTCACTTACTTGCCCGAGGCTAACTATTACGGGTCGGACAGTTTCGATTACGAGATGTGCGTTGCACCAGGTCTTTGTGACATCAGTCACGTCACTCTCACCATCAATCCTGTGAACGATCCTCCCAAAGCCAGGGATGATTATTACCAAATGTCTGACGAGAGCTCCGGTTTAGTCACCGGGCCCCCTGGAATCTTAGAGAATGACACGGATGTCGACGGAGACGACCTCGAAGTCACCGACTACACAGAGCCCTCTCATGGATCGCTCGGCTATGTTAACGGGGATGGCGGATTCTATTATGTGCCAGAAGCCGGGTTCTTGGGCGTAGATTCATTCCGATACAGAGTATCTGACGGCACCTCAACCGCTATGGCCACTGTTTACATTCGGATAATCCCTACTTTCCGTGTAGGTACTCTTGCAGAAGAACGTTTTGTGCTGGTCAACCAGGGGGCGATGATCAGCTGGACGTGGGACGGGAATACCTATTCGGCGGAGAGCAACCCGACCATCTGGCCCCCGAGCCTGTTCCTTCCCATGATTGTGAAATGAGATGATAGGACACGGACGATGGACGATGGACCATAGACGATAGATTAAAGACCATCGTCCATCGTCTATCGTCTATGGTCTCTTCAACGAGGAAAGTGCCTATGTCAACAATCTTTCTCAACGCGCACGGCACCACCGTCACCTGGGCCGAACATCTACCCAACGGAACCTGGGACGTGACATCCAGCGCGATACGATATAAAGCGGCCTGCCTGGCCCCCGACCCCACTCGTCCCAGCCGGGTGTACGCGGGTACTCACGGCGGTATTCTCTGCTCCGACGACCGGGGACGCACCTGGCACTTCGTGGGCATGGCCGGGCGGATCGTGAAATCCCTGGCCATTCATCCCCACCGGCCGCAGGTTATCTACGCCGGAACCAAGCCCCCGGCCCTGTTCAAGAGCGAGGATGGCGGAGCCCAATGGCGCGAGTTGGAAGCATTTCGCCACATTCGCGGGCGGCGCTTCTGGCGTTCCCCGGCAGAGCCTCCCAATTTCCGCGCCTACATCTCGGCCATCGCCATCTCCCCCACCGACCCCAACGTGGTGGTGGCCGGCGTCGAGTTTGGCGCGGTGGTGCGCAGCGAGGATGGCGGCGAAACCTGGTCCAATCACTGCAAAGGGGCGATTCGCGCCTGCCGCGCCCTCATCTTCCACGCCAGGGACGGGAACTGGGTGTACGAGACGGGCGGCGGGGGTGCGGCCGTCTCCCAGGACGGCGGGAGGACGTGGGAACAGCCGCGCGAGGGGCTGGACCGGCGCTATGGTTGGGCCTGCGCGGCAGACCCCGAACGCCCGGAAGTGTGGTACGTGTCCGCGGGGCCCATCGGCTGGAAGGGTGTGCCCCAGGCGTATAGGGACGGCTCGGCCAACAGTTACATCTTCCGCAAGGCCGGGGGCGCGGCCTGGGAGAAGTTGGGAGGAGGCTTGCCCCAGCCCATGCCGTACCTCGCCTATACCCTGCTCACTGCCCCCCGCGCGCCCGGCCACGTGTACCATCGGTACAGGCATCGTGTTCGTTCGCTCAATGGAAAAAACGGCCCGAAACAAGGGATCTGGTCAGCTTTCACTTGATGGATTATAATAGTCCTATCATGACACATCAAGCTCAATGGTCGCCCCCGACATTGCCGGCGGGACGACCGGAACAGACCGGAATACGGAGCAATGCCGAACCTCGGCCGGGTGTGTGTGCACCTGCTTGGACGCCGATGGCCTTTGGCACCGTTGCGGTGGGCATTGCACTGGCCGGACTGGTGCTGCTCCTCCTCAACCGCGGCGCCCCCAAGTCGGACCGCTGGGGCTTCTGGGGCTTCCAATCGGTGATGGCGTTGATATCCACGTTGACCGGCATGCTCATTACCCGCCGTTACCCCCGCCATCCCATTGGCTGGATGTTGTTGGCCTCCGGGCTCTTTGCCGGTTTGACGGGGGTCAGCGAGGAATTTGCCATTTATGCCCTGTACATCCGTCGCGACTGGCTTCCGACGGCAACGCTCATTGCGGGGATGTTCAACTGGTTCTGGGTCCTTTCCTACGCGTTGATGGCCATCTTCATCCCCCTGCTCTTCCCCAACGGCCGCTTCCTCAGCCCCCGTTGGCGCATTGTGGCCTACCTGGGAATCGTTTGGGTGGTCCTCGGCGCGGTATGGATGACGGTCTTCCCCGGCCCGATGCCCAACAACGGGGATATTACCAATCCCTTTGGTCTGGAAGCCTTGCGTGGCCCCCCTGTCACCACCGTTGACCCGCGCGTGGGCGTGCCCTTCCTCGGCATGTTCCTCATGCTCGCTGCCGGATATTCCCTGGTTCTGCGTTACCATCGCATCCGGGACATCACCACCCGCCAGCAACTGAAGTGGCTGGCCTACGCGGCCATGCTCATGCCCTTCGGGGGCATGATCGGTCAGTTCTCCGGCTTTATTCCCAACCTCCTTGTCCTCACGGTGGCCGCGGCCACACCCCTTGCGATGGCGATTGCCATCCTGCGCTACCGCCTTTACGACATTGACCTGCTTATCAACCGCACCCTGGTGTACGGCATCCTCACCGCACTGGTCTTGGGGGTATACGCGCTCGTCGTCGCCGCAACGGGCGCGCTGGCGCAAGCACGCAGTCCCACCGCCGCTCTCATCGCCGCCACGGTGGCCGCCCTGCTCTTTCATCCCCTGCGCGTGCGACTGCAGCGCGGGGTCAATCGCCTGCTGTACGGCGAACGGGATAGCCCACTGGCGGTCCTTTCCCAGTTGGGGCAACGCATGGAATCGGCCAGTGCGCCCGAAAGCATGCTCTCCGTCCTGGTCGAGACGGTCGCCAAGGCGCTGAAATTGCCCTACGTGGGCGTGGTTCTGGGCGATACGTTGCCCACCATTGTGGCCGAGTACGGCAAGCCCACCGAGGATGTGTACGCCCTCCCTCTTGTCTACCAGGGACAGAACGCGGGGCGGTTGCTGGTCGCTCCTCGCCAGCCGGGCGATGCGTTCAATGAGGTGGACCTGACCTTGCTGAAGACCGTTGCCCGTCAAGCGGGCGCGACGGCCCATTCGGTCCAACTCACGGCAGACCTGCAACGGTCCCGTCAACGCCTGGTGGCCGCGCGCGAAGAGGAACGCCGCCGCCTGCGCCGCGACCTCCACGACGACCTGGGCCCCCGCCTGGCCAGCATGACCCTGACCATCGACGCGGCCATGCGGCAACTGCGGCAGAATCCCGACCAGGCCGAAGAGATGCTGGAGGTGCTCAAGGCACAAGCCCAAACCGCGGTGCAGGAGATCCGCCGTCTGGTGTACAACCTGCGTCCCTCCGCACTGGACGACCTGGGCCTGACCGCGGCCCTGCGTGAGAGCGCGGCCCGGTACGCGCAAGGTGGTGTGCGCATTACCGTCGACGCGCCCGATCCCTTACCGCCGTTGCCCGCGGCGGTAGAAGTGGCCGCCTTTCGTATCGCCCAGGAAGCCATGACCAACGCGGTGCGCCACGCCAACGCCCGCTCCTGTCGCGTCCGCATCCGGCCAGAAGCGGATCACCTGTGCGTCACCGTCGAGGATGACGGCCGGGGATTGCCCCAGGGGCTTCAGATGGGTGTGGGGCTGCGCTCCATGCAGGAACGAGTGGCTGAGTTGGGCGGACGCTTGACGCTGGAGAACAAGAAAGAAGGAGGGGCCATCGTGCGTGCCTGGCTGCCCATGGTGGAGGCGACATGAGTGAGAAAGAGGTGATTCGCGTGCTCATCGCCGACGATCACCCCGTGTTTCGCTTTGGCCTGCGCGCGCTGCTCCAGGGCGAGGCGGGCATGGAGATCGTGGGGGAAGCGACCACCGGGCGCGAGGCGGTGGAGATGGCCCTGGCCCTGAAGCCCGACGTCGTCCTCATGGACCTGAACATGCCCGAACTGAACGGCGTGGAAGCGACGCGTCGCATCCGCGCCCAGGCGCCGGAGGTCGCCGTGCTCGTCATCACCATGTTCGACGACGACACGGTGTTTGCGGCCATGCGCGCCGGTGCCCGCGGCTACTTGCTGAAGGGCGCGGAAGCCGAGGAAACCCTGCGCGCGGTGCGGGCCGTCGCCCACGGCGAGGCCATCTTCAGCCCTGCCATTGCCGACCGCATTATGGACTACTTCGCGCATGCGCCTCGTCCGTCGAGTCAGGTCATCTTCCCCGAACTGACCGAGCGGGAACGGGAAGTGCTCACCCTTATCGCCCAGGGCCTGACCAATCGGGCCATCGCCGAGCGTCTGGTGCTGAGTGAAAAGACCGTGCGCAACCACGTCTCCAACATCTTCAGCAAATTGCAGGTGGCCGACCGGGCTGAGGCCATCATCCGGGCGCGCGACGCGGGCCTTACGGGATGAGCTCCCTCCGCTATCGTTCCCACTTGGAAGGGATAGACGCCCGATTCCGCTCAAGAAAGGGAAGGTAGTCCTGCTGAACTACGGCCTTCATCTCCAGGAAGGTAACCGAATGGGGAGGCAAGGGCCAGGTCGCGGGAGGAATGGGTTCTGTACTCTCCTGGGGCACCACCCGGGGCGCGCCGTGATCGTTGTCCGCCAGGGGGGAATCCGCGCCGAGTTGCCAGACGTGGACGCGCGCGGGCACAAAGCCGGTAATGTGCAGGGTGGTGGTGATGGTGTCGGTGATGGCGTTGTTCACCAGGACGAGGCGTAGCGTCTGCCCGTCGGGCGCCAGCGCGGCTGCCGCGCTCACGTAGGGAACCTCGCGATCGTGCGCGACCGCGCCGGGGCTTTCCACGCTGATGGGGAGCAGACGACTGCCGGGCCAGTCTCGGAAGCCCTGGAAGACGTAGGCCATGGGCGCGAGGCTGGCATCGGTCTGCGAGCGGATGAGCGCCAGATTACCGCCGCCCAGCGCGAACTGATTTGCGTAGAGGACGGGGAGGCTCGCGCGGGCATTGAGGAGCCGCGCGAACCACTCGGCCGCGATGACCGCGCCCATCTGCGTGCGGTTGATGTGCCAGTACTGCTGGTCGAGGAACACGTTCCACTCGGTGACCGCGATGTTGGGCACCTGGGGCATGGCCGTAGCCTGCGCGTACTGGCGCACGCGCTCGTACACCGCGGCCAGGTGCTCGACCCGCTCAAGGGGAATCTGGCGGAGCCATCCGACGGTCGAATAAGTCGACGCCCCGACTGCCTGACCGCTCGACGGCTCGACGGCCTGACTCCCGTACTGATGCCGCACGTAGAAGTCCATTTGCTCGAAGATGGCCTGCATGCCCGCGGTGTCGGTGATGGGTTGTCCGTCCACGAAGGGGAGGATGGCCGCGCCGATATGGATGGGCACGCTGGAGCGCGCCGCGCGCATGGCGCGCGCGATGTCCAGGAAGCCGTCATGCCCGTAGGTGGTGTACTCGACGAGGAAGTAGCCGCCCGCGGGGGGCGCCAGGCCGTGCACGCCGTCACCGAAGTGGATCTCGCCTTTTTCGGCGTCGAGGAGGAAGGCGCGCGCGTTGGCCGGCTGCCCCGAGAGGTCGTTCACCTGAGTCCAGGGTTCACACTGGCCGCTGACGGTGGGCATAATGCCCGTCTGGCGGTACGTCTGCAGGCAGGACTGTGCCGCATCCTGGTCGACGAAGCCGTAGACGGTTACGTTGCGCACCGGGGGAAAGCGCAGGGTGTACACCTGGTTAGGGCCCCCCGAGGTCTTGAAGAAGTCCCCCTTCGCGCCCAGCGGATCGTACTCCTTGCTGCCCACGTTGTTGTAGAAGCCGCGGCGTTCCTCGCTGCCACCGAAGAAGTACTTCATCGGATCTTCGGCCGTCCACGCGTAGTACCACATGTGGGGCTGGCCGATCTCATTCCCCACCTCGAAGTAGCGCACGCCCAGGGGCTCGGGGAAGCCGAGGGCCGCGCGCTGTGCGCCCCAGGTGGAATCGGCCGGGCCGTTAAGGAACTCGACCAAGTCAGCCGCGTCCTGGGCGGACATGGTGCCGAAGTTGATGGTGATGCTGAGGTCGGTGCCTGTGTCACGCGCGAAGCGCAAGATTCGTGCCAGGGCCACCCCGTTGGGACGTTTCTTCCGTCGTCCGGGACGGATGTCCACATTTCGCTTCCAGTCGTAGGCGTCCGCGTTGTTGCCCCCCGGCCAGCGCACCAGGGTCACGCCAATTTGTCGGGTCAGGGAGACAAAGGTGGTGGATTCGACGGTGCGGGCCGCGTCGGCCTGTTGGGTCAAATTCGTGCCCCAGAGGTCTGCGGAAACGGGCGCGCCGGGTTGTACAGCATCGACGAACACCTGGGCGGTCAGCGGGGCCACAGATCGCGAGGGGGATATCGCGGAACGCGCGTCCGGCTGAAGGCCAACCAGCGCAAGCAACAGCACGAAGGGAACGAGCCAATTCTGGGGCCTATCGATCATTGTTCTCCCGCCTTCTTGTGTGATAGAATCCTGGGCGTGAATTCTTAGCCAAACCCACCACCGCCGCCGCCGCCGCCACTGCCGCCACCGCCACCGGAGAACCCACCACTTCCCCCTGCGCTGGCCGAAAGCGCGGACGACGCTTCCGCAAGCATGGTCCCTAATCCTACACTGAGAGAGGCTAACGTAGTCCCCATACTCCTGGATGCC
>JALWHQ010000474.1 GCA_026983525.1 Anaerolineae bacterium
TCTCCAGATCCCAAAACAGCTTGATAAGCCCCGTTTCTTCCAGTTGGGGCTCGATCTTGGCCCAGATACGACGGGTCATGTCCACGTCCGCGGCCGCGTAATCGGTTACACGGCCAATCGACACCGTGTCCATGGTGGTCTGATGGCGGCCCTTGCCGATGAGGTCTGCGATGGGGGTCATCTCCACGCCCAGGTACTTGATGGCCAGCGCCTTCAGGCCCAGGCTGCGGCTGCCGGGGTCGAGGAGGAATTCGCCGATCATCGTGTCGATGAAGCGACCCTGCACGGGCAGGCCGTGGCGGCGGCAGACGATGAGGTCGTATTTGGCGTTGTGGGCCAGTTTGTCGGTGGTAGGATCGGCCAGGATGGGGCCAATGGTCTGCTGGATGGCCTCCAGGGTGAGCTGCTCGCCGTCGCGGTGGGTGATGGGGATGTAGATGTTGGCGTCGGGGCCTTCATCCCAGCCCAGGGCCAGCCCCACCAGCCCCGCCCGATGCTCATCAATGCCCGTGGTCTCCACATCGAAGGCCAGGGGATTCGCGGCCCGCAGGTCGGGCAGGACCGCGTCCAGTTCGTCGGGCGTGGTGACTGCGCGATAGCCGTGGGGCGCGGCGGGCGTCTCGGCCGCGGCCTCCTCGCCGAACAGGCCCAACTGCTGCACGCCGTGGCCTTTCGGCTCGGGCAAGCGGGGGATGAGGGTGCGGAATTCCAGCTCGGTGAAGAGCTTGAGCACCCGCTGGCGGTCGTAATCGCCGAACTCGCACGCCTTCAGGTCGAGCTCCACGCCCGGCACGTCCACGATCTGGGCCAGCGCGCGGGAGAGGTACGCGTCCTCCCGGCCTTTGATCAGCGCGTTGCGCACCCGGGTGGGGGTGATCTCGTCGATATGGGCGTAAATAGTGTCCAGATCGCCCCACTGCTGCAACAGCTTCACCGCGGTCTTCTCGCCGATGCCGCGCACGCCCGGGATGTTGTCCGACTTATCCCCTACCAGGGCTTTGAAATCCACGATCTGGCGAGGCTCCAGGCCATAACGCTCCCGAACCTTGTCGGGCGTGTAGATGATGACGTCGGAGAATTTGCGGCCCGAGGTGAGCACCCAGATCATCTCATCCACCACCTGCACCAAGTCGCGATCGCCCGTGGTGATGAGGGAGAGCGCGCCATGGGGCTCGGCCTGATGGGCCAGGGTGGCGAGTACGTCGTCCGCCTCGTAGCCCTCTCTGGTGAAGACGGGGATGTGGAAGGCGTCGATGAGCTCCTGGATGCGCTCGATCTGGATGGAAAGTTCATCGGGGATGCGCTCGCGGGTGGCCTTGTACTCCTCGAACTTGTCATGCCGGAAGCTGCGGCCCACGTCGAAGGCCACGGCCATGTGCGAGGGCTTGTGATCCCGAATGATGTTCAGGAGCATGGAGGTGAAACCGTAGACCGCGTTGGTGAGTTCGCCCTTGCTGTTGGCCATGTCGGGGGGCAGGGCGAAGAAGGCGCGGTAGGCCAGGGAGTGGCCGTCGATGAGGACGAGTTTCATGGTGAAATGAAGATATCCGGGATAAGAGCGGTTGGTGTTAAGTCGTTTCCAGAGGGTTCTTTTTCTCGCCTAACCACCAAGAACGCCGGGGCGCAGAAGAAGCGCATCCTTTGGAAACGGATGCGATGAATGCGAATTCGGGGTAGCGCGTGTCACACTGATCCTAATCCTAATCCTCAATCCCTAGGAACGCAAAACCGCCCGCAAGGCCGGAGGGCGATGCGGGCGGAGATTGGCGGGGGGTTGGGGTTATGCTGCTTCCCGTATGGCGAGCTTTCTGGCGTCGAGCAACGCATGCACCTGGGGATCCTCGAGGATGTCTTTGCGAAACCGATATCGGCGCCCTTTGTCCAGGCGCAGTGAACCCGATTTGAGCTGGAGCATCAGGTGCTCATTGCCAATGTTTTCCAGCCAGATGTAGTCTTCGACTTCCCACGTATCTTCTTTGGGTTTTCGGAGGGAGAATCGCATCGAAACCTCCATGGAATCGGAATGATTCGGGTGGGGGTGCCAGACCCTAGTGCAATGGTTATCTTGCTGGATGGATGCCGGGGGGAAGAAGCGGAT
>JALWHQ010000475.1 GCA_026983525.1 Anaerolineae bacterium
TCGTCGGGTGCGTTGTCTTTGCCGAGACGGAACAGTGGTTCCACGCCTGGTACAACGACAGTTACTACGGTCGGCTCACGCTCATGGACGTGTTCCACCTGCCCATAGGGGTCATCGTCATCCTGGTACTGGTGATGGCCTTTTTCATGTTCTGGCTCTTCGAGAGATTGGAGCAGCGGTTTGGCGGCAAGGATCCGCGCGCGGAGTCTCCCCGCCGTTACGTTGTGGCCGCGATTCTGGCGCTGGCCGCGGCGCTCGTCCTCGTAATCGGTGATCCGACGCCGGAGCGCGCGTGGGCGCACATGGCCCCCCAAATGGAACCGCTGCTGGCCCAGCGTCAATATCACATCCACCCGGGCGAGGTGCTCAAGTACATCGACGATGACACCGTCAAAGTCGAACTGATCGACGTGCGCGATGACGCGGAGTACAACTTGTTCCACCTTTACTGGGCGCGACACGTGCCCCTGGACGAGGTGGACAGCCTCATCCCCGAACTGGTCGATAACCCCTACTCGGCCAACACCCTCATCGTGGTCATGAGCAACGACGAGGTGTTGGCTACGGAGGCCTGGAAGAGGCTGGTTGGTGGCGGGGTGCCCAACGTTTACATTCTCGATGGGGGCCTCAACCACTGGCTGGAGGTATTTGGCGAGGAGGATGGTTTCGAGCCGTTGCCTGGACCGTTCGCGCCAGAGGAACTTCACTTTCGTGTCCCGGCAGCGCTCGGGAGCCGTTACAAGTCCGCAGACCCCTGGTGGCACCACTACAAGGATCGGGTGGAGTTCACCCCGAAGGTGAAACTGCAACGCAAGAAAGCCCCCACGGGAGGTGGCTGTGGTTAAAACACTAAAAATGCGCCCGAATTGTATAACTTATTCCCGCAAGAAGTGCAGTAGAAGTTGCGGATCCGTACACGTGTATCCGGGATGCAATTCCTCCATGAACTCACAAAACGCGTTCAGCGCTGGCGTCTTCGCGCGCATTCCATTGTAAGCAATGTACAACCAGCGGCGCATGTTCACTCCCTCCAGTTGCACCACAGCGATGCGCCCCAGAGCCAGACATCGTTCCGCGGCCACGCGCGGGACAAACCCCAGGCCAATGCCCTCCTCCACGGCCATGATGATCGCTTCTGAGTTGCCCAGAGTGAGCACTCGTTCCAGCCGTTCCACGTCGATCCCCACCTCGTCCAGCGCCTCCACCACGGCCATGTATGTGCCCGACACGGGCTCCCGCATGATGAATTGCTCCTCGTAGAGCGCCTCAGGCGGGATTGTTCCCTTCTCCGCCCACGGATGTCCCTTGGGCACGATCAGCACAATCTCATCCTCGAAGAACTGACGATAGTGAATGCCCGAACGGTTGATGCGCTCACTGGTAATGGCCAGATCCACTTCTCCCGCCTGGAGCCAGTCAATCACCTGATTGCGCATCCCCACCCTCACGGTGCCCTTCACCAGGGGGTAACGGCGACGGAACTTGGCCAGTAATGGGGGAAGAACGTACTTGCCCGATGTGGTGGAGCACCCCACGATCAGATGCCCCACGACCTCCCCTGAGAGGGTGAAGGCCACCTCCTCCAACTGCTTACTGGCACGGATCAGGTCGCGAGCCAAAGGCAACAGCGTTTCACCCGCCGCGCTCAGCCGCACCCGCCGTCCATTGCGCTCAAACAACTGCACACCCAACCGCTTTTCCAATGCCTGAATGTGCTGACTCACCGCGGGCTGACTCAGGTGCAACCGTCGCGCCGCGCGGGAAAAGTTCTCCAACTCCGCGGCGACAACAAACACGTGCAGGCTCTCCAGCGGCAACATAAGTATCCCTCCTCTCAAACAACGAAGTGATAAGGGTGGCTGATTTAGCGATATCACAAAGCGTCATAATTTTCTATGATGAAGATCATGCGCGGGTATAAGGGATAATTGTAATGTGAAAGAGGGAAATCATGAGCAGAAATCTGAGATGTAAAGGAGGAGGAACGATGAACACTCGCATACGGTTGATCGCTGTCGGTCTGATTATCGCGATGCTCGCCATCGCGGGATGTGCGCGCGCGACCCCAACCCCCACGCCCACGCCAGTTC
>JALWHQ010000476.1 GCA_026983525.1 Anaerolineae bacterium
CCTCTCCCCCAACCCCTCTCCCCTCTCCCAACGGATTGGGAGAGGGGAGAGGGGCGTACCGCGCCCCCCATCGGATACGGCCAACTCGCGAGGGGTGAGGGGTGAGGGCACTTTAACCTTTAACCTTCAACCTTTAACCTTCAACTTCCTCCTTGCCTGTATTTCGCTCTCCTTCGCCTTCGGCCTGCCCACATACGCGGTGCTCTACTACCTCCTTCCCGGCTACAAGCAACTGCACTCGCCCTTCCGCTGGGTGTGGCCCTTTACGGTGGCTATGGTGGTGATGGCCGCGTACGGGGTGGATGTGCTGCGGGCGTATGTGGCCGCCCGACGCTGGCCCCGCTGGCTGGATGGGCTACTGGCCCTGGTGGGATTGGCGTTCGTGGGCGTGGTCGCGGTGGTCGTCGGCACCCTGCTCGCGCCCGCGCCCTTCATCGCTCTGAGCGATAAGGTCCTGGCCGCGTCCGACCTAGCCCAGCGTGCCTTCCCCGACGGCCGCGCGTTCTGGGCGTATGAGTGGGGGAATTTGGTGAAACTTGCCGTGGCGCTGCTGGGGGCAATGGTGGTATTGGGTATCGGGTATCGGGCAGTGAGGCGTCAGGACTCGATACCCGATACCCGATACCTGATCCTCGCCCTGGTGTTCTTGGTTGCTGACCTCTGGCTTGTACAGGGCCGCTTCAACCCCGCGGTAGACCCGCGCCTGCTCTCCTTCACCCCACCCGCGGTGGAATTTCTGCAGGCGCGCGTCGACCCCACCAACCCGTGGCGATTTACGTCCTTCGAGGTGGCGGGGAAGACGACGAAGACGATGAACGCGAACTCGGGCTGGTGGTACGGCTTGCAGGATGTGCGCGGGTATGACTCGATCATCCTGCGCCAGTACGTGGAGTACATGGAGGCCATCGAGCCCCAGGGCCAACTGCTGTACAACCGCATCAGCCCCTTCTTCGACCTCGCGTCGCTCACCGACCCGCGCACCCACCTCCTGGGCGTGCGTTACGTGGTCACCGAAGTGCCGTTGAATGTCGAGGGCTATCGGCTGGTGTACGACGGCGAGGTGAAGATCTACGAGAACACGCGCGCGTTCCCGCGCGCGTTCCTCATGGCGTGCGGCGGGGCGCAGCACGCTGCGCCCCTACCTGTAACCTTTAACCTTCAACCTGCAACCTCTCTCTACATCGACCGTCCCAACGCGGCGCCCGCGCGGCTGCTCACCGACTGCACCCTCACCCCCTTACGCATTACGCATTACGGCATCAACGAGGTCATCGTTGAAGCAAGCGCCGACGCGCCCTCCTGGCTTGTCCTCACCGACGCCTACTTCCCCGGCTGGAAAGCCTACCGCC
This sequence comes from Anaerolineae bacterium, assembly GCA_026983525.1. Lineage (GTDB taxonomy): Bacteria > Chloroflexota > Anaerolineae > JAADDB01 > JAADDB01 > S141-23. The sequence goes on from JALWHQ010000476.1 coordinate 1,350, forward strand.
GTCCGCTGAATGATCCCGACGCGGACGAGGTGGAACTGACCATCTGGCGCGCGTACGGCAACTTCCGCGCGGTGGAACTCCCCGCGGGCGAACACCGCGTGCGCTTCAAGTACTCGCCCATGTCCTTTAAACTGGGCCTGTACATCTCCTTTATGGCTGCTGTGGCTGCGTTCCTCCTCTTCGGCTTCTGGGCCTGGGGTCGCTACTACCGCGAGCCCGAAGAAGGCGAAGAGGTCAAGGTCGTGGCCAAGAACTCCCTCGTCCCCATGGCCATGAACATCCTCAACCGCTTCATCGACTTCGCCTTCGCCATGCTGCGGCTGCGCATCCTGGCGCCGGGGGGCGAGGGCGCGTACGCGTTCGCCATCGCCTTCTACGGCTTCTTCGAGATCCTCGTCCGCTTTGGGCTGGGCGCGCTCATCACTCGCGACGTGGCCCAGGACAAGAATCGGGCCAACCGCTACCTGAGCAACGCGGTCATCCTGCGCACCCTGCTGTGGGTCGCCTCCCTCCCCGTGCAGGCGGCCATTGTTTGGGCCTATGTGCGCTATGGCAACTTGACCGCGGACGAGGTGCTGACCATTGGTATTTTCGCGGTGGCGCTCCTCTTCGCCTCCTACGCGGACGCCATCTCGTCCCTCTTCTACGCCTGGGAGAAGATGGAATACCCCGCGGGGATTGCTTCGGCCATTGCCTGGATGAAGGTGGCACTGGGCGCGCTGGTGCTGCTGATGGG
>JALWHQ010000477.1 GCA_026983525.1 Anaerolineae bacterium
CCCTCCACCAGCGCGCGTTCCACCTCGCCGATTTCGGACGCGTCGCGCGCGAGGTTCAGGTCTGTCTCCAGTTGCTCCAGGTACGCCAGTTGCGCGCGCGCGTCCTCCAGGCGGGCCGGAATCTCCTCCCGCGCGCGGCGGGCTTTTTGATACCTGCGGTAGTAGCGCTGGGCATTCTCTACCGACGTCAGTTGCGGATCGAGGGGAACCGTCAACGGCCCCTGGTCGGTCTCCAGGGTCACCTCCTTTGCTCCCGAAGGCACCTGGGCCGCGTATGCCAACAGCCAGTCGGCCATGCGCTTCCACCGCTCGGGATCTTCGGCCTCCGCCAGTTCGCGCACCAGCGCGTCGACGCGGGCCTGCACGCGCGCTTTCGCCTCGTTCAACAAGCGCCGCACCCGTTCCCTCTGGCCCGCGTAAGGGTCGGCCCGGCCCGCGCTCTCCAACCAGAGGTCGATGCCTTCGCTGAGGGTGGAGACGGGTTCGGGCGTCCCGAGATGCGTCAGGGGGTAAGGCGCGAACGCGATGACCACGTCCTCCTCGCGCACAATGGTCGGATCCCAGGCAGAGGTGGCCAGCATGTGCAGGAACTCCGCCAGGACCGCGTGGAGGCGCTCGGCCGCGGCCAGGCCGCCTTCTCCCACGGAGGCTTCAGCGCGCCCCACAGCCCGATGCACGATCTCCCGCGCCAGAAGGGGACTGATCCCGGCCACGTTGCCGACCAACACGCGCCACAGGGCATGGTGGGGAGGCGCTGTGCTCAGCCAGGCTGTCAACTCGTCCACGGTGACGGCAACGGGCAGGCGCTTCTGCTGGGAAGGGGGCGGCACGTACGGATCGCCGGGCCGTGTCGTGCGCAAGGGGTTGCGGTCCGGGCCGACGACCTTCACCGCCTGGAGTATGCGGCGCTCGGCATCGAGCAGGAGAATGTTGGCGTGGCGGCCCATGATTTCGGCCACCAGATAGGACGTCCCTTGTTCGGGATGATCGAAGGTAAAGGTCAGCACACGCTCGAAAGGGGGCATCTCCACCGCGTCCAGGTGGGCGCCCCGCACCCACTTACGCAGCAATAGGAGCAGGGGAGTGGGAGTGAGCAGGCCCCGTCGGGGTTTGCGCCCGGTCAGGTGGACGCGCGCCAGTCGGGGATGGGCGGAGATAACCAGGTGATGGCGTCGGCCGCGCGCGTAGACCTCCAGCGCGTACGTGTCCTCGTCAGGCTGCACCACCTCCTGCACGCGCCCCCCGACACACGCCGCGCGCACTTCGTCGGCAATGGCCGCGGTGGCCCAGGCATCGAAAACGAAGGTAGGGCGCGCCATGGTCACCAGTCCAGTTCGAGAAGTGCTTTGAGTCGGGGCACGCCGGTATCGGGGCCCACGCGAATGCGCTTCAATTCAAAGAGGTGATCGCTGTCGTGGGTCGCGCCCTGGTGGGTCGTCAGGCCCGCCCAGTAATGCGCGGACTTGTACACAGCAATCACCCGGTCGTTGTACCGCCCGGAAGGGTAGGCTATGTAACGGGCGGGCTCGCCCAGTTCCACCTGGAAAACTTCCGTCGAGCCCAACGCTTGCCAGATCAGCTGGTCGAGGCTGGCCTGAGATAAGTCGATGTGGGAGCGCCCGTGCGCGCCGAACCGCATCCCCGCGGCTCGCATCTCCCGCACCATGTCCCAGGTAAGGTAGTCCGCGTGTCCCTGGTTGACCAGATCCGTAATGATGAAAAACGTGGCCGTGAAGCCGTACTTCTTGAGCAGGGGGAAGGCGTTGGTGTAATTGTCCCGATAGCCGTCGTCGAAGGTGAGGATGACGGGCTTGGGAGGCAAGGGCCGCCCGCGAGTGAGGTAGTAGACGAGATCGTCCAGGGTAATCGGCATATATCCTGCGTCCTTCAGGTAACGCAGGTGGGCCTCGAACAAGGACGGCGGTACGCTCAAGTTGTAACGAATGCGGTCGGCATCGGGTGGGGGCACGGCAATGTGGTGATAAAGGAGAATGGGCACCCGCGCGGTGCGGTAAACACCGTCAGGTGTGGGGCCGGGCGTGGGCGTCGGCGTCGATGTGGACGTTGGCGAAGGGCTGGGAG
>JALWHQ010000478.1 GCA_026983525.1 Anaerolineae bacterium
GAGCCTTCACTCTGAGGTGGCAACCTTGCCGCTGACCTTCGCGGACAAGGGCATTCGCGAGGTGACATTTAAGATAACGTACTTTGGTTACACCGAGCGTGCCTTGCGCCAGTTGCAGTTCCTGGCCCAAATAGGTCTTGCGGATACTCATCCAATCGAAATTGGCGGGGCAGCAGTGCGGCCTCGCGATGTGCTGATTACCCTATTGCGTCGGGCTGCTCCACAGCACCCGCAGAGAACGCAGGATTCCCTTGTGGGCCACAAGGCCATCATGACGGTGGCCGAGGGTACGACGAAGGGCAAAAGGATTAAGTGGACGATGATCACGTTGGCCGGCCCCCATGTTCGATGGGGCATGAGTGGAGGAAAGTTACTTGTTGCTTCTCCTCCGGCTATCGTGGCACGTTGGCTTGCAAAGGGGGCCTTGAAGGTTCCGGGGGTTCACCCTCCAGAGAAAGTCGTGCCTGCGGAATCCTTCTTCGCCGCGCTTGCCCAACGGGGCGCGTCTACATGGGTACGCCGTGAGGAATACCTGACAGAGTAAGGGCGAGGTGGCCTGCGGCTTGCAGAATAAGAGCAAGCCGCAGGCCCATTTTCAAATTGTTTCGGGCACCCGCGTACCAAAGTAAGAAAGGACCACCGCGCCAATTCCCACGCTTCCTATGACTAAACCAAACAGCGTTCCTATACAAGGAACGGCTGCAATCAGGGAGATAAGAAATGTGCCCACAGCTGTCGGGAGCGTGTCTGAAGTAGGGGATAGGTTCAGTGCTTCCCATAGCCATTTACCCACAATTCCTCCCATAGCCGACCATCCCATGAGCCAAGCAGCTAACAAGCCGAGGAACAGAAGGAGTCCGAAGGGACTCAAGCAAATGGTGATGATTAGCAGGATACCCATCACGAATGCCGTCAGCGCTACGACGACTCCCACCAAGAAAGCGGGAATGGGTACTTGCTGTATGGTTTCGGCCACACGGTGGGTTGGGGCAGGCCAGACGATAACGAAGAAAGCCGCGATGGCTGCCAGGATGATTGCTGTGAAGAATGCTCCCAACACGCCGGTGATGAGATCAAACAAGCGTGCGATGATCCACTGAGGAGATCCCGGTTCTGGTGGGGCAAATTGCATGGCATTCAAGGCCAGTGGCACCAGGGTGGGAGGCAAATTCTTAATTACGCCACTAACATCCGCAGGAATTGTCACATTTGTGCGTACAATATCGCCCTTGATGACCGCTCCGGGTAAGCGGGTTAATTTACCACCAACAAAACTAACATTTCCTTCAATGACGCTGTTTGGCTTGAGGAGAACGTTTCCGTTAATGACTACAAGATCTCCCTGTATTGTACCGGCCACTGAGGCGTCACCCCTGATGACTGCCAAGTCGCCTTTTAGGACAGCGTTCTTTGCGACTGTGGCATTGGCGCTGATGATGACCACATCTCCTGTGTATGTCTCCCCTGATGGTAATATCCAGGGCTCCCCAACCAAGACAATACCCCCGTCAGGAGTAGGAAGTCCTTCTGATGCTGCAGAGACGGTTAATGTCGGAAGCATCGCCAACCCGAGTAAGAGGATGACGCCCAGAAATCGGCGAATATGTCTTGCGTTCATGGCAGAACCTCCTAACCTTGCCAAATATTCGGGATACTTTTTCGACCACGGGATCTTATCGGTTGTGGAGTGTGTATAACTTACGACTATAAAAACGCGTAAGCCAGACCGAGAATGCAAGCAAGAGTGTTGCCGTTAGAAGCATCCCGGCCATCCAGGGCATGGTTCCTCCGTTTCTCATAAGCAACCACACAACAGCCCCCACGGTTTTCCACACCTGCATGAGCACAGAGCCAATCAGAGCCAAGGTGGATGTGAAAACTTGCCAGGTGTTGTGCAATGCCAAGAAAAGAATGCCGGCCACCAAGACAGTGATGGCAAGAACCATGGTACCCGCCATCACGATCCCAAAGGCCCAAACAACACGGGAGACGGGGATCTTGTAGGGAGTGTTTCGGTCTTCCGTGGCAACGGTTTGCATCACCCGGGCGTGGAATTCTGCGGGAGCGGGGGTTATCTGCGCCCTCGAAAGCCATGTATGGGCCAGCACCACTTCTTGCCAAATCTCCCGACATCGGGGACACGTTTCCGCGTGGGCTCGCGTGTCTGCCGTCCCATAGCCTCGCAGTAGATCATCGAACTCTCGAGGAGAGAGATGCCGCTTCATAGATCCTCCTCGTTTTTCTGTAATAGTTTGCCTAATTCACGTCGAGCACGATGGGCTCGGGCCTTGACTGCTCCTTCGCTGGCATTGACAATCTCGGCAATTTCCTGATATGACAAGTCGTACCAGTAGTGGAGAACGATCACTTCACGGTAGGACACGGGCAGTTTTTGCAGGAGGCGCTGAACGTTGTCAGAGCGCTCTTGCTCAATCACGTGTTCTTCTGGGCGGATATATTCTCCTTGCTTGTACACTTCGGGGGCGTCAAGCGACACCCAGGTGACTCGCCGTGTGCGCAGCCGGTCTATACAATGATTGCGAGCAATGCTCAGAATCCATGTGCTGAATCGGCGTCGTTTATCGAACCGGTTGAGATGTCGATAGACCTTGACGAATATTTCTTGTGCCGCGTCCTCCGCTTCGTGATAGTCGTTCAACATGCGCAGGCAAAGGTTGAACACCGCGTCCTGGTAGCGGTGTACGATTTCGCTGAAAGCTTCCTTTTCTCCTTTAAGCGTCCGCGTGACCAGGTCTATGTCTGAAAGTGTTGCAACATCTGAGATAGAGGGTGCTGCCTCACGCATGCGGTTTGCGCGCTCCTTGCACAATGGAGAAGATTCTTTTGTCAGGGAATTTGGCAAAGCCTGTTGACTTGCGTCGTCGGTTTGAAGTGAGGAAGACATTGGGCCCCATGCGATTGCCATTGTGCCACACCTCCACTTCCATGTACGAATGAGGGAGGCAGAGGTTACAAGGGGCAGTGGTCTTTCCCTTCTCAAAAGCTGTGGGTATAATCTACCCCGTGCATGGAGGTGACAATGATCCAAAAACGAGTGTTTGGGGTAGGCTTAGTTTTGCTCTTGCTGCTGATATTTCCTGTGAAAGGTGGCGCACAAAGTGCTCCGAGTTTTGTCGCTGTACAGTCAGGACTTTGGCAAGATCCCGCCACATGGGGGCATTCGGGGGTTCCCATTCCCGATGTTACCGTTCCGGGGCCTAATAGCAACGTGATTATCGCTTCTGGGCTTGTTATTGCCTCGAGTAGGGTCCAGCAAGTGTCTTCTCTTTACGTACAGGAAGGGGCCATCCTGCGAGGAACACCCGGGGATACGCTGGCATTCGACGTAAAAGAGGATATCGTCAACGATGGGACTATTTTGGGGGCACAGGGGACGGCCCGTTCTCCCGCTGGCCCCGTGGTTTTGCACACTATGAGCGGGCGGATAATCAATCGTGGTCTAATACGTGGCGGGGATGCAGGGAGGTACGGCGGCCCCGGAGGATGGGTTGACCTGTGGGCCGAGTCTGGGGATGTGGAGAACTGGGGTATCGTGTACGGCGGGGAAGGGAGGAATGGGGGTGTTTCGGGATGGGTACATGTTCGCAGCGGGAACGTTCTTCGGCAGCGCGGGGAAGTGCGCGGGGGCGATGTGCTTTTGTGGGCTCCAACAGTGGATACATCTTCCGGCCGGGTTATTGGAAGGGGAACAAGTGAAGTAGGCAATGGCCGTGTATCTATCGGCGCTGATAAAGTTATCTTTGCCAGCAGTCGTAAGACCCGTATAGCAGGTCGGGGCGTTTTTCTTGTTACAGGGGATGATGGCCTCATTGATTTGCAAGATGTCGAGACTATGGGGGTTCTGGCCCGTGAGCAAGGGATGTGGCTTATCGGTGGGACGGGCACGCGATGGTATGCTACAGGAAACCGCGCGCGGTTTGCTCCCTTTCAAGCCCTTGGCGGCGCCATTCACCTGTGGATAGATCCCTCCCAGCGTTACCTGGATAGTGGGCTTACGTTAAGTGAGTTGATGGTCGGGGCTATCGACCAGGGGCCGGGACGGGCGATTGCAATTCCCTATGTACTTCTAAAACAGTGGACAACCGGCATACCCGGACAACAGATATCGTTGAGTTTTGAGGTGGTTAATCAAGGAAACCGGACGGCCACGTTTACTCTCCGTGCTCAAGATACCGAAGGTTGGGATCTTGCCCCGACATTGGTGGACACTCCCTTGCTGAATCCAGGTGACAGCACAATGTTCACGTTAACCGTGGACATCCCAATAACGGCCACAGTAGGAACTACCAACACAATTGTGTTGAATGTTACGGGAGAAAACAGCATTTCCCTCTCCAAAGTACGCGTCCCCATCCCGGTACGAACGCGCACGGCTCATTTGCCTTGGGTAGGGCGGCGGGCTGTCCTCCAGGAGACGACGGAAGATGTGTTTTGGACTGTGGACGACACTCCTTCAGTGTCCATTTCTTGGGCTGGCGAGGGGGAGGGAAAGCCGTTATTAGGTCGCTCGTTGTTAATAGTTAGTGTGTCTGCAAGGGACTTGGTGGCTCTGGATCTCGCTTACTGGGACGGAACACGTTGGATGCCTATTGCTACGACCGTGGATATGGACAATTTGACTGAGGATGGGGTGTGGGCTGCCTTATGGGATACAGCGTCCACCCCTCTTACCACTGCCGCGTTGATTCGCGCTCGCGCTTGGGAAAGAAGTGGGGCCATGGGACAAACGAGACGCCAGATCTTGATTGAGCATCCCCCGAATGCTGTAGGAACAGCGACCTTTGGTACGGGTACTACAGTAACCTTGGATGCAACTGCCAGCACTGACCTTGAGGGGCCTATTGTGGCATATCGCTGGGATTTAGGCGATGGTACTATTGCGACAGATCCCATCGTGACCCATTCCTTTACGCCCGGAACGTTCACAGTGCGTCTTACCGTTACAGATACTGCTGGGCTTGTTGACGAAAGCGTGTACGTTCTCGATGTTACCTTGCAAAAGTGGAGCGAGCAGGAAACGTGCGGTTGCGCGTCTATCTCCCTAAAGAATTCAGGTGAGACTCCGTTACCCCTCCCTTGGGAAGAGCTCTCCCGACAACTGCTGGGGCCAGATATCTCGACCTTCGAGGGCGGTCAAATGCTGCGCATGAATCTGGCTGTGGAAGCAACGTTGACACCGGACAGCAATGCCCTTGTATGTCGTGTGGAGCAGAGTGCGCGCGGTACATGGCAGATCCAAACAGAGGCTGGGCCACAGGAACGAGCATGGCAATGGGGAGGACAGACCTTCCCCGGAGGCAACGATAGTTACTGGGGTTTGGTTGGTTATACAGAGCCATCGGCCTTGCTTGCAGCGCGGGATACCAACATCCGCTGGGTGATTTCTCCTGGGTGGGGGTGGCGTAACCTGAACAAGGGGTTACCCCTTTCGGCTTTAAATGGGGAGGGTACACGTTTGGAAATGGAATATCGGGCGCGCGTTGCTGGTAACAAGGGGAGTTGCACGTGCACGTGGCGCGTGGTAATTACCGCTCGCGAGGGGCGTGATCCACAAGTTACGATAGATGGAGGCTGTTGACATGTTGGCTCATGGAGGTGAATAATGGGGTTTGAAGATATGGGACGTATGCTCATCTTTTTTGGCATAATGCTTATACTCTTTGGGGGGATATTCCTTCTTTTCGGCAAGATGGGGAGTTTTGGGTTAGGGCGCTTGCCAGGGGATATCGTCATTCACCGAGACAATTTTTCTTGTTTCTTCCCCCTCACAAGTATGATTTTGCTGAGCATCGTGCTTACAGTTTTGCTGAATCTTCTAACCCGCTTGCTACGCTAAATTCATAATCCATGGGGGAGATAGCCCGTGTCCACAAATTACACATATGCTCCAACCCTTTCACCGGAAGTTGACCTATTACGCCGACTGCTCTCTGACCTTTTCCAGGTTTACGATGTCACGGTAGTACGCGAGGGGGAAGTGCGATTTCGGGGACGCCTTTGGGCGGATTCTGAGTGGGCGTATGATGAACTTGTTCGGCGAGTTCGCCCTTACCACTATGTCCCCTTCTTTCGTCGTGATGGAGAGGAGCACCTTGTCATTTTTGTACACGGAGAACTTCCAAGAGCAAAGGCGCGGCCTATTCTGGCCATGCTTCTCTTCCTCGCTACGGTGGTGTCCGTATTCTTTACCGGTATACTTCAATCAGATGGACAAACGTGGCTGGAAGTAGCCGTGGATGCGGGATTCTTTGCCGGCACACTTCTGGCTATTCTTGTCGCCCACGAGATGGGGCATTACATTGTAAGCCAGTATTATCGTACACCCGTAAGTCTCCCTTACTTCATTCCTGCCCCGATTTTCCTTTTTGGAACAATGGGCGCGGTCATTCGTATGGTTGCGCCCCCTAAGAACCGGCGTCAATGGCTACATATTGCAGCAGCCGGCCCCCTTGCGGGCCTTCTCTTTGCCATCCCCCTTACATTCATCGGATTGCTTCTTTCACCTGTGCAGCCGTTGCCTTCAGGTGGCGGGTACATTATGGAGGGAAATTCCATCTTATATATGGCCCTGAAGGTGATGGCGTTTGGACGGATGCTTCCCTCCGGCGGAGAAGATGTGTTTCTCCACCCAATGGCATGGGCCGGATGGGGGGGACTCCTGGTAACGGCTTTAAATCTGATCCCTGCAGCCCAATTGGATGGTGGACATGTGGTGCGGGCCCTGCTTGGACATCAAGGGGGACGATGGCTCACGTATGGCATCATTCTTGCATTGTTAGGCCTCGGCACTTTGTGGGATGGCTGGTTCATTTGGGCCCTTATCATCTTCATCTTCTCTCGAGCCGAGGTTGAACCCTTGGACGACATTACAGAGCCCAGAGGGGCTGATCGGGTATTGGCCGCTTTTATGCTTCTCCTATTCATCATTTTGTTCACGCCTATACCTTTGAAACTCGTTGAATAATGTGCCCATCCAGGCCTTCTGGCGGAGGTCCTAAAGCGTGGGGAGGATATGTAACCTTTGGAGGATTAACGACATCAAAGCCAAGGGTATCCGTGAACATAAAGGAGGCTGAGGTAGCGAGTATGGCTGCTGAAAAGAAAGAGCGCAAAAAGCAACCACGCGTGCTGTTATTTACGACTCCTACATGCCCCTGGTGCCGACGGGCGAAGCAATATTTCCGCCAGCACGGGGTTCGTTTCAAGGAAATCGATGTAACACGTGACCCATCTGCAGCGCGCGACTTGGTGCGCTGGACGGGACAGACAGGGGTACCAGTCATCCGTATAGGGAGTAAGTTCATCGTAGGTTTTGACAAGGCTAAGATTGACAAACTTTTGGGCCTAAATAACCGTTGATATCCATCCAGTGGGCTTAAGTTGCTCCATCCGTTTCCGTTGTTTATCATTAGGAAGGACGTACTCATGGCTTGAAACATCCTGCATACCAAAGAGGAGGGAGGTATCATGGCGAAATTGGAACCGTTGGGCAATCGCGTGTTGGTCAAAATTCTCGAGCAGGAAGAGCGCACGAAGGGTGGAATCTATCTACCGGAGACAGCTAAAGAGAAGCCACAGCAGGCGCGCGTGATTGCCATCGGTGAGGAGGCCCAGGAAGAGTTGTCCTTGGAAGTTGGGGATGTAGTCATCTTCCCGAAGTACAGCGGTACTGAAGTCCGCATGGACGATGAAGAATACCTCATTCTAAACGCTGACGACGTCCTGGCCAAAGTCGTCGAGGATTAATGCAGGGATTCTCCGCCAATTGCCAAAGTAAGGGCGCAGCCACGGCTGCGCCCTTACTTTTTTATGATAATCCAGGCACTGATAGTATCACCCCGTAACACTTCAACCTGACCACCTTGGGAGCGAAACATGCGGGCTATCGTCTCGGGTGGGTAGAAGCGACTGCGCATCAATAAGATTTTCTCCATTAAAGCGATGAGTTTCACTAACCATCGGGTTACATCTGGTTCTTCGATGACCAGACGTCCTCCGGGGGCGAGGACACGCCAGAGTTCTTTTGCCGCTTCCTCTTGGTCGTGGAAATGGTGAAATGCATCCACAACTACGATCCGTTGGAAAGTGTCTGCAGCGAAGGGAAGGAACTCCGCTGCGGCGCGCACGGCTCGTATGCCCGGTTTGCGGCCTGCATATCGCAACATTCCCTCAGAGTAATCCACGACCACCGCACCACCCACCTCTGAACGCAATCCCGCGGCCACCCGTCCCGTTCCACCTCCGGCGTCCAATAGCCATCCTTCTGTTGGTAGTTCAAGATGTTTTCGCACTTTTTCCACAGGCATTCGATGGGTGAGTGCTTCGTATAGGGGAGCAATCAGTTTGAAGTGATCAAAGGGTGGTTTGGGCATGATGCGCCTCCTGTAGGTGCAAAGGTGGATGAGCGCCATCTGGCCCTCACCCACCTTTCGACTGTTAGGGCAAGAAAGGCATGTATATACGGCTTGTAGATGGTGGAGACGGTCTCGGTGTTACAGTTGGAGTGGGCGTGGGTGTTGGGGGCAATGTGGCTGTGGGGGTGGGGGTGAAAGTGGGTGTCAAGGTTGGTGATGATGTTGGCGTAGGAGTGGGTGAGGGGCCGGGCAACGCGTAACGAACCTCCAGCATAGGGCGCCAATCTGGGGCCGGGTATTCATTGGAGGCTAAAGTGTATCGTCGGCCGGGTTCTTTGCCGGTCAGTAAAATTCCCCAATTTTCATCGGGGGTGTCCACCCATCTTTGCACTGCGGCAGCCAAGTCGATCTCTATTTGGGTGGGGGACGTGCCGCGTGCAGGGATTTCTTGTTCTAAAATCGGGGTATTCTCTACATCTGGCCCTTCCAGTGCACCAGGGGTAACCCACGGATCACCAGAGGCAGCTTGTGCCCAAGTGGCCGTTCCCTCATCCCAGGCCCGGCGTAGTAGATAGCCCTGTACGGTCAAGGGAGCGGGGCCGTACATAGGCCAGACCTTCAGCACAGCAGAACGGATACGACTCCCGGCGGGGATGGACGAAAGGTCGAAGCGTAGGAGTGAGTGTTGGTTTCCCACTTGTAATCGCAGCCGTACATCCTGGCCTTGTGGATTGTCCGGCTCCCACAGGATAAGGGTGGTGTCGGCCGCGGGGGTAACCTGAAGCGACTCAATAATTTCTGGAGTGGGGGTGGCCGTTGGAG
>JALWHQ010000479.1 GCA_026983525.1 Anaerolineae bacterium
CCAGTTGCTCCCTACGGCAATGAGGATGTCGGCGTCAAGGAAGGCCAGATCGAACACGAACTGGGTTTCACCGATGAAGGCCGAGGTTGGCGGTTGGGTGGGGTCTGATATGTGGTACACCCGACCGTCGGAAGCCCCGAGCCAGACGGTGCCATCCGGCGCGCGGGCGATGACTTCCACAATGGGGTTGGCCCCCAGGTTGTACGGGGCCCACGACGCACCCCCATCGGTGGTGTGGCGCACGGTGCCCCCTCGCCCCGCGAGCCAGGCTTCGCTGCTGCTCACGGCGAGGATGGCGCGCAACTCATCGATCGTGCCTGCGTTTTGAGGCGTCCACGTCTGTCCGCCGTCGGTCGTGTGAAGCACCGTTCCGTTCTCGCCCACAATCCAACCATTTTGCGCGTCCGCGAAGGATACGTCCCACAATCGGACGCTTACGCCACTACTTTGGGCCGACCACGTCCGTCCACCGTCTGCTGTGTGCAGGATCGTGCCCGCGTTGCCTACCGCCCATCCGTGTTGGTCATCCACAAAGAACAGCGCCTTCAATTCCTCGGTCGTGCCACTGGGGACGACCGTCCACGTATGGCCTGCATTTTCCGTGCGGTAAATCAGCCCACCCGCGCCCACAGCCACACCTGTGGAGGGATCAAAGAAGTGAACATCGCGCAGGTCTTCCTTCTGGCCCGAGAACTGGACGGCCCAGGAGGTCCCGCCATCTTCGCTGCGATAGATGAGGCCCGACGCGCCCACAGCAACAACCGTGTTGCTGATGACGCTCACGCCGTAGAGATTGCCCGTCTCGTCCCCGGGAGCGACCCACAAGGGTTCCCATGTGAGATCCGCAAACCATCCGCCCGTGGACGTGGGCGACGCGGGTGAGGCGGAAACCGATGCCGGAGATTGCACGGCTGCTGCGTTGGGTACGGCTGCAGCCACCAATGTCATCAGAATCGTCAATATACCCCAAAGGCGGTAGCGAAGTCTCATTGTTTGTTCCCCCCTTAAGCGTGAGATTCAGATGAGCAAAACCTTCTTAAACCACATCATCAGTACATTAGCGTTCTATGTTTGGGATGTAAATGAAACGTACGTATCCTTCAGGAACATCACCAAAGTTTACCACCAATGTCTCGCTTGTTGCCAACACCACCTCAACTCGGTTGGGCGTCAGAGACATATATCCAGCGGGATCCCGTTCCACCAATGTATATGTGCCCGCGGGCAAGAAGGAAAAGCGGTAGGATCCATCGGACAAGGTGTTGGCCACACGAATAAGCATACCCTTGCGCCACAATTCCACGCGCACGCCGCCTAAGCGCGGTTCTCCCTCATCCACTACTTTGTCCAAATCTCGATCTTCCCACACGACACCCCGCAGTGTCGCATTCATGGCCGGGGTGGGGGTGAGCGTCGGCGTAGGTGTCGCCGTAGGCGAGGGTGCCTGGGCCGTTGGTGTGGGTGTAGGTGAAGGCGTCGAGGTAGGAGTAGGTGTCGGAGAAGGTGTCACAGGTGTGGGCGTTTGGGAAGGAGTGGGAGTAAACGTAGACGTTGACGTCGGAGTTGGGGTCGGTGTCTCAGTGGGTGTCGGAGTAGAGGTTGGCGTTGGACTGGGAGTAAATATTGCTGTGGGGGTTGGGGTTGGGGTGGCGTCCGGTGGTGAAGTTGGTGTCGGAGTCGGAGTGTATGTAGGGGGAGGTGTACTTTCCGGCCACGGAATGACATAAGAAATGCGAAGTCGCGGGCGATATGTACCCAACACAGGATGACTATTGCTGGGATAGAAACCGTGGGGGACGCCGTTCTGGGTCGACCTGAGAATCACCCCATAGTTGGGTTGTACACCCGCGACCCAGTCGCGCACAGCCTGGGTGATGTCCCAGGTAAAGGTCGTGCTCGGCCCCGTAACGTTGGTCGTCCATTCGGGCGTCGCGTCGTAGTCCTGGCTGCCCAGCGCGCCGGCCACCTGCCACGGTTCATCACGAGTGGCGTTCTCCCAGGTAGCCTCATCCATGCTCCAGGCCCGCAACAAGCGATGCACGGAGACGGGAAGTGTGCCATTGCTGCTGAACTGGGTGGTGGTCAATTGTAACTCTGCCTGTTGAATGACCATGCTGGGAGCGAGGGGGGCCAAGTCGAAGCGCAAAAGCGTGGCGCGCGAGTTGTAGGGGCCCACCTGCACGCGTCCCGTGTACGCATAATTCATAGTACGACAGTTGACCGTGTTTCCTGTCCTGTCTTGATCCTGACCTGTGCAGATATATGTACTCTCGCTCCTGGCCCAGCGTGCTTCGTCGTTCTGAATGACAATTTGCGACCCCAAGATGACCAAATCGGCCATGTCGAAGTGGCTTTCCCCCGCGGTCGGTCCGTCCGATCCCAAAACATGATCGACGGGACCACCATCGTCGTCGTCCCACACTTCGAACGAAAAGCCCCAGGTAGGGTGGGAAGAGAGAGTCATGCCCATGGCCGCAGCGTTCAAAGCCATCTCCACCTGGTAGCCGGTGGTGGTCGTGGTTACGGCGGCAGCCTGGAGCACCGACGGATAGCGGGCATCCACCTGGGTGGTGCCATCCGCGCCCACCCAGATGACCACGTCGTCCACGCCACCGGGTTCTCCGTTGTGGGCAGCGTCAATAGCGATGCGCACGCCGTCATCCTGCAGCGGCAGGCCATCGTCGCTGGTGCGCACAGAGTCGGTGACCCACACGCTGAGGTAGAGGGTATCCCCGTGGTGGCGCGCCTGCACGCGCGCGCTCAAGTCCTCCAGGGAATCTGGCGGGGCAAAGGACACCCGATCCGCGTTCCAGCGGTTCACATTCACGCCCGGCGTCGGAGCCCACTCGGTGAAGCGCCCGTCGACATTGGGCGCGGGATCGATGGGATAGGAGAACAACACGTGGGGCTCCCGCTTGTAGCCGAGAATGAAGCCCCCGTCCCCCACGGCAATGGCATCCCAGTAGGGAGTGGGCGCGTTCACTGTGCCGCGCGACTGCCCTTCTCGGAACACAATCAGGTCGCGCAAGCGGCCGGGGGTCCCCACGGGCATAGGGTCCTTGGACCAGGTGCCGAGTTGGAACGGACGATCCGTGTAGCCGAAGACGCCACCGCCGAACTCCCGGCACACGTACTTGGGACCCTCGGGGCGACGATACAGACATGTGCCCCCAACGGCGAGCACATACTGTTCGGTTATCGCGCCCACCCCAAACCATTCCAGCATGTCCGCCGACCCACCGCCCTTCAACTGGCAGTACTGAAAGCCATCGGCGACCGCGCAACGTCGGGGGTCGCCCCAGGGCAAGGTGGGCATGTACTCCGTGCGCAACATGCGCACGATTTGCCCGAACAAGCCCCCCGTGAACGTCAACTCCGGGCTGAACTGATCCACATCCCACTGGCCGTGGTTTGTGGCCGGGAAAGCGCTATGGGTCGTCGTCTGGAAGAAGTCGTCGCTAAAGAGAAGTTCCCCCGCCAGGTTGAACAGCATCGCACGCCCGTCGGGCTCCACGTCCACCGCGGCCAGGCGCACGTCGTAGATAAAGTCGCTCCCCATGTAGCGAAGCGTCCAGGTCGCGCCCCCATCGGTCGTGTAGGCCAGGATGGGCGCATCGCCCGGGTTGGTGCGCACCACCGCCCAGCACCGATTCGCATCCACACAGTCGATGTCCATGAGTTCGTTGGACAGGTCAACCGATTGCTCCGTCCACGTCTGGCCACCGTCCGTCGTGTGCACAACGTTCTTCCGGTTGCGGTCGATATCCTGGCCCACGACCCAGGCGGTGTTCGCGTCCACTGCGGCCACATCGTTCCAGTAACTGTTGTAGACGCCGGTCTCCTGCGCGTACCACGACCAACCCCCATCCTCAGTCCGGAGGATGACGCCCTCCTTGCCGCGCGGCACGTTCTCACGACGTCCCACCGCCCACCCGTGGACACCATCGGGCATGGCGATGCCCCCCAGGAATGTGAGTTGCCCGCCCAGGGGATTGTGCCAGGGGCCATCAGGCGTTTCCGCGGCAAGCAGCGTCATCTTCTGGGCCGCAAGCCAAATCTTGTTCGTAAGGGCCAACCCCTTCAAGTGAACGGAGGTATCCACCGTCCAGAATTGCCACGTCCCATCAGGTGAACGGCGCCCCAACGTACCGTAGGAGCCGGACACCCAGAGGTTCCCATCCTCATCGAGAACAAGGTCGTAGAAGGAGCGGTTGCTGCCCACGTTCTCGCGCGTCCAGGTCGCCCCCCCGTCGGTGGTCTTCCAAACGTACCCGATATCCCCCACAGCCCACCCTGTCTGCCCGTCCGGCAGGAAGAGAATCGCGTTCAGGTGGGCGCCCCCCGCGCGCTGGATCGTCCACGTTTGACCGCCGTTGGTGGTGGCGATGATGTGGCCGTTCTCGCCGACGGCCCACGCGCGTTGCGCATCCAACACAAAAATGTCGTACAGATGGTTGGCAATTCCGCTGGGCTGTGGATTCCACGTCTTCCCGCCATCAGTTGTGTGGCGTACCACGCCCTCGTTCCCAACGGCCCACCCGGTCTTCCCATCCGGGGCAAAGGCCACCGCGTTGAGCGAAAGGGTTACACCTGAGTCCTGCCCCACCCACGTGTCGCCACCGTCCACCGTGTGGATGATGACTCCATCCTTGCCCACGGCCCACCCTTCCCTGGGGGAAACGAAGAAAATGTCGTAAAGGTCGGGGCCGACCTCGCGCGAGAGGTGACGATCCCGATGGGGGCGCCACTGGGTCATGTGCCAGGACTGCCCCCCGTTCACAGTGCGAAAGACGCGGCCGGCAGTGCCCACGACCCACCCACGCTGGTCGTCCAGGAAGAAGACTTCGAAGAGATCGCCGCGGCCATACCAGAGGGTGCGCCAGAGCGCGTACCCGTCCCCCATGTTCGGCTCGTAGGGGGTAAACGAAGGCGACGCGGGCTCCCCAAAGGCTATCGGTGCTCCCCCCGCTGCCGAGGAGCCGAGGAGCACGGAGAGTACGATGATAAGACGAAGCCAGTGGTAGAAAATGTTTCGATTCACGCGAACTTCTCCCCTTCGGCGGAATATCGCGAAATCATGGAGGACAGTCTACCACCCGCCCTCCATGGCCCTGGTTCCTAAAGTAATTGGACAAGAATCATTCACCATCGGATGTAAGGACGACAGGTCCATCGTCCATGGTCAACCTACGTCCACGTACACTTGCTTTTGCTCCCGTACTTAATGTTCTTAATGTTCGACGTATGGGACGTACCATAGGATGCGCGCGGGCGTGGGGGTCGGGGTTGGTGTCGGTGTGGCCGTGGGCGTCGGTGTCGGCGTGGGGGTGGGACTTGGCGTGGGTGTCGGGGTTGCCACGGGCGTGGGCACGGTGTAGCGGATTTCGAGAATAGGGCGGCGATCCTCGTACACGCCATTCCGCTCCCCCACAAAACGAACCGTCGCGTATCCCGGCACAAAGGCTTTCAAGATCAGCCCAAAGTTGGCATCCGGGTTCGCCAACCAGTAGCGCACCGCGTCGGTGACGTCCCACGCGATCCAATCGTCGGCCACATCCGCGGTGGTGACCGCCACCGGCGTAGCCCACCGGTCCACAGTCGTATCGTTCGCCCCCTCACTCCCCCAGGCGTCCCCATAGCGGGCCTCCACGCCCGTCACTTCGTCGTAACGCCAGGGGCGAAGCAACGGATACGCGCCCACGTCCAACCCACTTCCTCCGGTGCGCTGATCCGCGTACAACTTCAACGTGGCCCCCTCGATGTCGACCCCCGCGGGCAGGGGGGACAGGTCGAACCACAGCAGGGCATCGCGCATGTCGCTCCCCCGCACGTAAAGCACGCGCGATAGGGCCGCGTCGCCCGTCCAATTGATGTGTTTCTCGTTCCACTGATTGCTGATCCAGATGTCTTGGGAGAGGCTATACGGGTTGCGCCCATTTTGCAACACAACGGCCCTATCGAGAAGAGTGAGGCGGCCCATCTTGGCGTTGGGAACAAGGGATTGTCCGTAACGGACCAGGGTGGTCACATCCTGGTTGTCCACATCCCGCAGGGCGAAGGTCCAGCGCAAGGTTCGATCGTGGACGAAGTCTCCCCCGAGCAGGGCAGCAGGCACGCGCATTTCAGCCCGCCATCCGTCACTCATCACCTGGGTGGCGACCAGGACACCCGCGGTGGGGGAATAGGCGCCTGTGGCCGAAACCGTCAGCGTCAGGTCATCCCCCGCGGACGCGCCATCGGCCAGCCCATCCCACACGAACGTCAGTTGATCGCCTGGCTGCACCCGGTCGTCGCGCACGCGCGCCAACACATAGAGGGCCTCCGAATCCCACCACACGCGCACGCGCGCGGACGCATCCCCCTCATCCACAGGTGGCGGGCTGCCCACTACCGAGGCGTTCGCCGCGTTCAGCGCGACGGTGTCGCCCGTCGTCCAGTCCCAGTCGTCCCCATCGATGAGTGGCCGGTGCTCCGGGCGAGGAGCAAAGGTTTGCACCTCGGTTCCCTGGTAACGAAGGATGACGCCCTCGTCGCCCACCGCCCAGGCATGATCGCGATCCCGCAGGGCGATGTCGTAGAGTGTGCCGGGCGTGTTGGTGGTGTAGAACCTCCACCCCTCCGCGCCGTTGTCGGTCACGGCGATAAGCCCGCCGGTGTACCGGACACACGCGCCCTCATGGTCGTACCCAGCGCACAACCCACCGGCGCGCATCCCCCACCGCTCGTCCGGCGTGAAGGCAATCCCATACCAGTCGTAGGACTTGGTGCCGCCTTCCCGATATGACCAGGTGAACGTCTCGGGATTGTAGGCGGCCAGGTACCCGCGGTAGCCGGTCACCCAAATACGGTGGGGAGCCGTCCACGCGACCCCGCGCAGATGGACCAGGGGACGATTGTTGATGATGGTGTACGGCGCCTGGATGCGCCGCCAGTACCCCCCGGCATTGAAGGTGTACATCATGTACCCCTGATCCAGGGCGGCCGCGACCCGACCTTCGTCCAACGCGCTCAGATTATAAATCGGTAGGTTGTTTCCCGGATGGGGAATGGACGTCCAGGTCGCGCCCCCATCCGTCGTCTTGAACACCACGCCCCGATTTCCACCCACGAACCCGTGGGTCGGCGAGACGAAGGAGACCGCGTGCAGCCAGTAACTCACGCCCGCGTACTGGCGTTCCCAGGTCTGGCCCCCATCCTCCGTGCGGAAGATGCGCCCATATCGTCCCACCGTCCAGCAGCGCTGTGTGTCCAGGCAACGAATGCGCTCCAACCAACTGTAGTTCTCATCTGTGGGCAGGGTCTGCACTTCCCAGGAACGCCCACCATCAGTGGTGTGGAGGACGACGCCGTTGAACTCGTTCCGATGCGACTCGACTCGCTCCCGTTCCCCCACCACCCAGCCGACATCCTCGGAGGGGAATGCCACACTGTACAGCCGTGCCAATCGTCCTCCATTCTTCAGGGCCCACGTCGTGCCCCCATCCTCACTGCGCACGATGTCTGGCCCATCTCCCACCGCCCAGAAGACGTTCGCATCGGCCGCGATCAGGCGGTACAGGGTGCGCTCGTCCTCGTCGGCCTGGGTTGACACAACGGGGTTCGCGGACAGATTGTAGACATGGCCTCCCTCCCCGGCGGCCCACACATCCCCATTGGAAGCGACGGCCAGCGCGTACATGTCGGCAGAACGCCCGAGCGATACGGGCGCCCACGTTGCTCCTCCGTCCGACGAGCGGGCCACGTATCCGTCCGGCCCGGCCGCGTAAAGGACGTCGCCTGCCACAGCCACGGCGTACACTGCCCTTGCGCCCGTCGTTCGCTCTTGCCAGGTGGTGCCTTCATCGGTGGAAATGAAAACGCGGCCGTCGGGGGTGCCCACAACCCAAACGTTGCCCTCGCGCGCCCAAGCCCGCACGGGGACGTCGAGCGCACGCGCCCACGTCTGCATGTCATTCCTGGAGACGAACAGGCCCTCCTCACCCCCCAACCACACCGTGTGACCTTCCACGTCCACCGCGTACACCGTGGCCGTCGTGGGAGAGGCTACCGGCATCCACGTCTCCCCACCATCCTCGGTTTGGAAGAGGATACCCCCCTCGCCGGCCACCAGGCCGCGGTACATATTCCACAGGGCAACCGCGCGCAGGGTTGGCCGCCCCGGAAGGCGTGAGAACCGCCAGCGACGTCCCCCATCCACTGTGCGCATGAGGCGTCCCTCATCCCCCACAGCCCACAGGTGCGTGGTCTCATCGCCCGGGGCCACGGCAGCAGCGTAAAGCGTCCCTCGAGCGTGCCACATCTCCACCCAGGCGTCCGCTGGGTCGGCGACAAAAGCCCCTGCTATCTCTTGGGGCTGGGGAGGCCTTTGGGCATCCCCCCATGCCCGACCGCCCAGCAGGGTGAATGTCGTCAGCAACAAGAACAAGAGCAGTGTGCGTGTATGTTGTTGGCGTTTACTCACGGCAAATTCTCCTTCCCCCGTCAGAGTTATATCAGGCTTAAGTGAACACAAGGTGAACGTGAGGAGGCTGGCAGATGATAGAACGTTCAGATTAAGGAACCCGATGGCCACGCACCGGCCCGCTACGCCTCACCCAGGAGTTCACGCACCGTCTGCCAGACCTCATCGAACATTGCCGCGGTCAGGCGTCCCGTCTGGGTGTTCTGGCGGCTGGGGTGATACGAGGCCACAAGGTAGGGCAGTCCCTCGCCCAGGTCGTACACCGCCCCGTGGGAAAAGGCAAGGCGAGGGATGTCATAGCCCATCTGTCGGTAGGCGCGCAACGTCCAGTCGAACGCGATGCGTCCCAGGGCCACCACAACTTTGACGCGGGGCAAGAGTGATAATTCCCGGATCAAATACGGAAGGCAGGTCGCGATTTCCTCGCCGGTGGGTCTGTTCTTGGGGGGAACACAACGCACTACGGCGGTGATGAACATATCGTGCAACACGAGACCGTCCCTCCGATGGGTAGCACGAGGCTGATTGGCAAATCCGGCTCGGTACAAGGCCGGGTACAGAAAATCCCCCGACCCATCGCCCGTGAACATGCGCCCGGTGCGGTTGGCGCCGTGCGCGCCGGGCGCCAGGCCCACCACCAGGACGCGTGCCTGCGGATCCCCAAAACCGGGCACGGGTTTGCCCCAGTATTCCCAGTCCCGGTAGGCGCGACG
>JALWHQ010000480.1 GCA_026983525.1 Anaerolineae bacterium
TGCACCTCCTGGCTTACTGCCTGAAGGAGGGCTTCCCTATCCCAAAGGGCTTCTTGCCATCCTTACCAGCCCCATTGACGGCTTGAATGTCTAGGGGAGAGCAAATGTGTACGGTAGTGAGACTACGCATATTGGTTGATGGGCTCCTTTTGCATTTCCAGGTCGTAGAAGCGGGTGTGCGCCTTGTCAAAGTAGACATCGACTGTCCCCGTGGGGCCATGGCGATGTTTTGCCACGCGAATCTCAACGATGTTGGGCTTGTCGGATGGGGCGGGCGCTTTCTCCTCGTCCTGCTTTTCCTTTTCCTGGTAGTAATCCTCGCTGTACAGGAAGAGGACGACGTCCGCGTCCTGCTCCAGGGAGCCACTCTCCCGCAGGTCGGATAGGATAGGGCGCTTGTTGTGGCGTTGCTCCACGCTGCGGGACAACTGGGAGAGGGCAATAAGGGGCACGTCGAGTTCGCGTGCTAAGGCCTTCAACGAGCGGGAAATATAGGAAATCTCTTGAACGCGGTTCTCTACGCGACGGTCACTGCGCATGAGTTGCAAATAATCGATGATGACCAAGTCTATGCGTGCTTCTGAGTGCAGGCGCCGCGCTTTGGAGCGTACTTCCATAACTGAGGCCGCGGGCGTGTCATCCACGTAGAACTCTGTCTCAGCAAGAGTAGCCGCCGCGTCGAGAAGACGGCGCCATTCCTCCTCAGTCAATTGGCCCTTCCGCAATTTTTGGGAGTCGATGTTGGCCTGGATGGAGAGAAGACGGAGGGCCAGTTGCTCCGCACTCATTTCCAGGCTGAAGAAGGCGACGTGCTTGTGCAAGCGCAGGGCCGCGTTCAGGGCAATGTTGAGGGCGAGGGAGGTCTTGCCCATGCCAGGTCGCGCTGCCAGCAGGATGAGGTCCGACTTTTGCATGCTTCCCAGGATCTTGTCCAACAGGCGCAGGCCCGTGGGCACGCCCAGCACCTCCCCTTCGCTGGCCTGAATGGCCTCCAAGTGGTCGAGGAGATTCTGCATGGCCTCGCCCAGTGGGCGCAGGTCGCGACGCTCGCGGCCCGCGCTGACGGCAAAGATCAATTGCTGGGCGTGATCGATGATGTCGGTCAGGTCGTCCTCACCGCGATATGCCATGCGAGCGATTTCCTGGGCGGCTTCCGCAAGTTGGCGGCGAATTGCCGCCTCTTCGACCAGTCCGGCATAATATTCCACATGAATTGAGGTGGGGACGCGGTTGGCCAGGGCAGCGAGGAAACTCAGACCGCCGACATCGTCCAAACGACCGTCGCGGCGCAATTGTTCGGCCAGGGTGAGTACGTCGATGGCCTCTCCCCGGTCCTGGAGTTTGAGCATGGCGTCGTAGACCCAAGCATGTCGCTCTACGTAGAAGTCCTCGGGGCGCAGGCGCGGGGCCACGCGCAGAATGGCGTTGGGGTCGATGAGAATCGATCCCAGTACGGCCTCTTCTGCTTCTACGTTGGCCGGAACGACCGGGGATGGGGTAGTAGGAACGGTGGACATAGGTTCGTTGCTTGTTCGTACGCTCCAAGTGTTCGGTGTGCATTTTATCACCGGGACAGTGAAAGGAGGAAATTTCCATGGCTGACATCCGTCCAAACGGGCAAAGGTTGGACGACTTGCACGAGGTGTTCGGCCCCCTCTCCCTGACCTTCGATGATGTGTTGCTTGTTCCCGGTTACTCGGAGGTGCTCCCTGCCGACGTAAACCTGAGTATTGAACTCCACCCTCGCTTGCGCCTGAACATTCCCGTTCTCTCCGCGGCCATGGACACGGTGACCGAGTCGGAGATGGCGATTGCCCTGGCCCGACAGGGCGGGTTGGGGGTGATTCACCGCAACATGAGTGTGGAGGAGCAAGCCGCGGAGGTGGACAAGGTGAAGCGCTCGGAAGCGGGCATGATTGTGAACCCCGTCACCCTGGGGCCGGACGCGACCCTGGCCGAGGCCGAGGCTATCATGGCTCGGTATCGGATCTCGGGCGTGCCCATTACTCTTGAGGATGGCACACTGGTTGGGATTTTGACCAACCGTGACATTCGCTTCGCCCGCGATTTCTCCCGCCCCGTGCGCGAGTTCATGACCTCGGAGGGGCTGATCACCGCGCCGGTGGGCACGACGTTGGAAGAGGCCCGCGAGATCTTGCACCGCCATCGCATCGAGAAACTCCCCCTGGTCGACGCGCAGGGCAAACTGCGAGGGCTGATCACCTACAAGGACATTCTGAAGCAGGAGACGTACCCCTTCGCGGCGAAGGACGACAAGGGACGGCTCCTGGTTGCCGCGGCTGTGGGCGTGGGCAAGAAGGCCCTGGAGCGGGCCGAGGCGCTGGTCGCGGCCGGTGTGGACGCGCTGGTCATCGACACGGCCCACGGCCACGCGCGCGCGGTGCTGGAGACGGCCCGCACCCTCAAGGCCACATGGCCGGACATCCCACTCATTGGCGGCAATGTGGTCACGGCAGATGGGGTGCGGGCGCTGGCTGCCGCGGGCGCGGATGTGATCAAGGTGGGGGTTGGGGCCGGTTCGATTTGCACCACGCGCGTGGTGGCCGGTGTGGGCATGCCGCAGATTTCGGCCATTTGGGAATCGGCCCGTGCCGCGCGCGAGGTGGGGGTGACCATCGTCGCGGATGGGGGCATCAAGTACTCGGGCGACATCACCAAGGCGCTGGCCGCGGGCGCGCACGCGGTGATGCTCGGCTCTCTCCTCGCCGGGCTGGAAGAATCCCCGGGTGAGTTGATTATCTACGAGGGACGGCACTTCAAGTCCTACCGGGGTATGGGATCCCTGGGGGCGATGAAGGGGCGGGCGCGCGACCGCTACGCGGGCGGCCAGGGCTCTGGGGACAAACTGGTTCCAGAGGGCATCGAGGGCATGGTGCCCTACAAGGGCAAGTTAGCCGACTACATGTTCCAACTCATGGGGGGCTTGCGTTCCGGCATGGGCTATGTGGGCGCACGTTCTATCCCCGAACTGCACGAGAAGGCCCGCTTCACCCGCATTACCAATGCCGGGCTGATCGAATCCCACCCCCATGACGTGATCATCACCAAGGAAGCGCCGAACTACGCGCTGTCGAATACGTGAGGTTGGGGGCTGGAGGTTGGAGATTGGGGATTGGGGATCGGGTACTGGGTATTGGCAGGGGGACGATGGGGCAGGGATGATGGTCATAAATTGTTGGCTGCACTGAAAAAAGCGCTATTGTGATTTGAGAAATTGTTCTGACAATCGGCCGTTTGCATGCACGGGGCTAAAGACCCCGTGCTACATCGAGGCAAAGGCCGCTGAAAGCGGCCTAAATGGAGCCCCCTTCCAGGGGGCTTTGCCCTGACGTAGCCTGGAGGTTTACCTCCAGGCGGGATCGTGCGCTGCTCTGCAGCCCGTTTAATGTCGGAACAATTTGGAAATCTCCAATAGCCCGGGTAGGTGAAGGCAATGCCTTCGCCTACCCGGGGGCCATCTATCGTTTTTTCAGTGGAGCCATCGTCTATCGTCTATCCGACTGCTCCCCACCACTCCATACCTGATACCTGATACCTGATACCTGATACCTGATACTTGATACCCCATACCCCATACCTGCAATTACCGCGGCGCGCAGGTGGATTTCATGCATCCACCCAAAAGTGAAACGTATTACCGCGCGGCAGGTTGGAGGGTGATCCTGTCTACCGCGATGCCCAGGGTGCGGAAGTCGGGATAATCACCCAGGTAGATGTAAGCGCTGGGCGCGGCCACCACTTCCTCGGCCGTACCCGGCGCCGCTCCCTTCACGCCCACCATGGCGTGGAACTGGCCGGGGTGCTGGCGCAGGTCAACCTGCCCTCCCAAAGTGCGGAGGGCGGCGACTGCCTCGTCGGTGAGGTGGCGCGCGGCATCGCCTTTGGTCGCCACCAGCACAATCGTGCCCTCGGGAATGCTTTCGATGTAGCGGGCCATCTTCTGGGCCTCGTACTCATTGGCGTAAGTGTCGAAGCCGGTCTTGTCCAACACCTTCCCCGTGCGTGGGTCGATCAGGGTGAAGTTATACCCCCGTCTTCCGTAGGAGACATTGTGCCGCGTGCCGTCATCCTCGACAGTGTTCATGTAGGCGCCATCCGCAAAGGCAGTGATTTCCACGTCCACCGGGACTTGGACGCCCGTGCTGCCGATGAGTCGTCGCCCCTCGAACACGTCGCGCGGGCGCTTTGTCCACCCGAAGCGGAGGGTGATCACGTTTGTGTGGTCGCGCGTCACGCCCGCGGGGACATCCACGACCACCTCCTGCCAGCCCGCGTTCAGGGCCAATACGTTGCTCACGGGACGACCGTTCACCCACACCTGGAGCGTTTGTGGGGGTGCGTTGGGGTAGGCAAAGGGCAAGACGGAGAGGGTCAACGTGTGGGGACCATCCCCGTCCGCGCGCAGGAATACCCGGGCTTCGGTACCGTTGGCCCCTGCCCACACCGCACTTCGTCCCTGAATGACCTCGTCCTCGTACCAGCCTTTCCCCCGATAAGGCGCTGTGCCCGGCTCACCCAGGTCAACGCTCATCGCGATGGGGGCCGATGGCTGAATCACCCGGTACGCTTCGATGCCGTCGCCCGTCCAGAAGGGCGTTTTTTCCAGGGGGAGGATGTCGCGCACGAAGGCCCAGGCGCGTTCCCAGGTTTGGGCGTAGGGGTAGCGCCCGGGGATGGGCGGGAACAATATCACGTAGCGCACGTTGTACAACCGCATCAGTTCAGGAGCCTGGGCGCGGGCCTGTTCCACGAGGGCCGGGTCGGGCTCCTTGCCGAATTCCACATCGGCGATGGCCTGGAACAGGGGAATGCGGCGGAAGTAGGCCATTTTGAACTCGGGCGCGCGGCTAATGTTCCCGCCCAACATCGGTTTCCCGTGTCGCACCTGGTAATACTGGATCTGGGTGCGTTCGACGCCGAACACGCCGAAGGAATTGCGCCACCCCAGGGGCACCTGCAACAGGGTGAAGTCCCCGGGCTCGGCTGCGATGATGTCGTACACCGCGGGAATACGGGCGTCGGATGTGGGCAGGGGCACCGCCGCGTGTTCGAAGAGAATGAGCAGTGCAGCCAAGGAGGCCACGGCCCAGGGTAAGCGTTGGTGGACGCGGGCCAGCCGCGCCTGAAGCCACAAAAGTCCATAAGCAACAAGCACGGCCAGGGCCAGCATGAGCAGCACACTGTTGCGGTTCGGGGCCCGGTTCCCCCGGACAAAGGGGATGTAGTGGAGCAGCGCGAAGGGCATGGGAATTGTCGCGGGCACACCGTCCAGGTCGAACTGCCAGCGTCCGTTAATTTGCAGGAAGGGGCCCAGGCACAGCAACGCGAAGATGAGCGCCGTCCATCCCCACAGGCGCGCGCGACCTCGGGCCACGATCAGGCCGACGAGGGCCAAAGCAAGGGTAGCGTAGCCCACGAACACGGTGTTGATGTCCGAAAAGCGTGACGTGCCCTCCTCAACCATGCGCAGCGCGCGAGCCCAATCCATGCCCCAGAGGGGATGCAACGCAGTGGGCGTAATGAAGCCCAGCAGGTCAACGGAAAGTTTGATGCTGTCGCCCCACCCCTTGAGCACGTAGTTGCCGGTGAGGAGTTCGCGCACTACGGGCACAAGCACCGGCGACCAGAGCACCGCGGCCACCGCGCCTGTGACCGCGAGGGTGGCAAGCCGCATCAGCAATTCCCGCCACCGGCCACGTGACGATAATGCGTCGTGGGTATAGTTCCGGCCTGGCCAGGCGAAGAAGGCGATGAGCGTGAAAATACCTAGAAACACGGCGAAAATCATCTCGGCCAGCGCGTTGAGCGTGAAGAAGAGACCGGCGAGAACGGCATCGCGAAGCCCTCGGCGTGTGCCCGCCCGTTCCAGCGCGCGCAGAAGGTAAAGCACATAGAAGGGGATGAACCCGGTGCTCACCATGTCGTAGTGTCCCATGGCCGCGTACACCGCGCGATTGGAGGCAAACGCGTACACAAGCGCGGCCACGAACGCGGCCAGGATGTGCCCCTCGCGTCTTGCCCCTTCCGCGCCTGTCGAGAGTTCGGTGTCTTGGGGGCTCGTCCCCTCCTTTGGGATTCGAGGGCGCAGCAGATAGAGAAGCAATAGGAATACTCCATAGCCGCTGAGCGTGGTGTGGAGCACGAGGACGAGGTTGGAGGCCAGGGCGATGTTGCCTGTGGCCCAGTAGAAGGGCGCGGCCAGGAGGGCGTTGAGAATGTTGTAGGTGTAGAGGATAAGGTCGATGCCCAGGGGATGCCAGATGAGGTCGCTGTGTAATGGGTTTGTAGCCAGGTGCAGGAGCGCGTGTTGGAAGTACCAGATGTTCCACAGGAACGTGGATTCGTCGAAGGCCCAGGTGGGGGTGCCGGGGACGCGCGTGGTGATGACCATGGGTAGGGGCCACCACATGAGCAGGGAAAGGACAAGAAGTGCCACGAAAACACCAAGATGTACACGGAACGGGATGGGCGTGGATTGGTCGTTCATGTCTTCTGCCAAAAGTCGTGCGGCATGTCTTGTTTCCGCAGATTGTAACACGGAGGCGATGGAGGGTGGAATTTCCAGGGAGATGAAGCCGGGTGGTAGAATGGGAAGAGCATGTAATCGACGATGGACGAGGTCGGTTATGGTTTCCAGGCAAGGAGGGGATGTGCGTCGCGTTACGTTGTTTGTCCTGGTCCTTTGGCTGGTGCTGGCTACGCCTTTCCTCGCCCTTCCTCCCTCCATGGCCCAAGAGGGCACCGAGGACATCGCGCCCGACGAGCGTGAACTGCCACCGGCGTTGTTGGTTGCGGCGGACAACATCGTGCGTCGCATGTCTGTGGCGGATAAGGTCGGCCAACTCTTCGTGGTTACCTTTGTGGGAGACAACACCGCACCGGGAACGGCCATTGCCGAACTGATCGCCCGCTACCGGGTGGGTGGGGTCATGCTGCTGGCCAGCAACGATAACTTTCGCAATGACCAGGACACACCTCGCCAAGTCCTCTCCCTGACCAATCGTCTGCAGGCCCTGGCTTACGGCCAGATCTTACCCGAAGCCAACAGCCTCTCCCCCTCGGCCGATGTGCTCGTCCCATTGCCCCCGCGCTTGGAGGCCGAAGTGGAAACGTCCGTCCCCCTCACTACCGCCGTGAACCTCCCCTTGTTCATTATCACCGACCAGGAAGGGGATGGCCCTCCCTACACTCGCCTGTACAACGGGTTTACGCCTTTACCCAGCCAGATGGCTCTGGGGGCGACGTGGAATCCCGCCCTGGCGCGGGAGGTGGGCGCTATCGTGGGGCGGGAATTGGCGGCTGTGGGGATAAATGTGCTCCTGGGGCCTTCCCTGGACGTGCTCGTTACCCCTCGGCCGGAGTTGCGGGGCGACTTTGGCGCGCGCGTGTTTGGCGGCGACCCCTACTGGGTGGCTCAAATGGGCAAGGCGTACATTGCCGGTGTGCACGAGGGGAGCAAGGGGCGAGTCCTGACCATTGCCAAGCACTTTCCCGGCCAAGGGAGCGCGGACCGTCGTCCCGACGAGGAAGTGGCGACGGTGGCCAAGTCGCTAAGCGAGTTGCGCAAGATCGAGTTGGCCCCCTTCAGTGAGGTGACGCGTCTGGGGCCGGGCGAGGCCATCACCGTGACCGACGGCCTGCTTTCGTCCCACATCCGCTATGAGGGGTTTCAGGGCAACATTCGCGAGCGCACGCCCCCCATCACCCTCGCTCCCGAATTGCAAGACATCCTCAACCTACCCGAGTTTCGCCAGTGGCACGAACACGGCGGCATCCTCATCACCGATGCCCTGGGCGCCCTGGCCGTGCGCCGTTATAAGGATCCTTCCCTGCGGACGTTCCCTTACAAACAGGTTGCGCTGGAAGCCCTGCTGGCGGGGAACGACCTGCTCCTTCTCTCCCAGTTCAGCGTCTCGGGTACGTTCGAGGAGCAGTATCAGAACACCATTGACACTATTCGCTTCTTCCAGGAAAAGTACGTGCGCGACCCCGCGTTTCGCGAACGCGTTGATGAGGCGGTCACCCGCATCGTGGCACGCAAGTTGGCCCTCTACCCATCCCTGACCCTGGCGGAGGTGTTGCGTAGCGAGGATGACTTGGAGGTGTTGGGCACGGGACAACAGACGGTGGATGCCGTTTCTCGCGCCGCGGCTACCTTGCTCTACCCCAGCCCCCAGGATTTGTCCGACCGGTTGCCTGCGCCCCCTCAGGCGGGTGAGACCATTCTCTTCATTTCTGACGACCGTCCCTGGCAGGAGTGTGCGACCTGCTCTCCTGTGCCGGCCATCGCTCCTGACGCGCTGGCGAAAATGACCCTCGCTCTCTACGGACCGGAGGCCACGAATCAGATTTTGCCCGAGCAAGTGCGTTCCCTTCCCTTTAGTCGGGTGCGGGAGTTCTTGGACGGGCTGGCCCGCGGGGAGGAGGATGAGGAGGTGGCAGCGGCCTTTGCCGACGCGCGCTGGATCGTGGTCGGCATGACGCGCGTCCCCGCCGACGAGTACCCGGACCGGGACGTGGTGAGCCGCCTGTTGCGCGAGGGGCGGGGGCTGCTTCAGGACAAGCACCTCATTGTGTTTGCGTTCAACGCGCCCTATTACTTGGACGCTACCGAAATCACCAACCTGACCGCGTACTATGCGCTCTACAGCAAGACCGCGCCTTTCCTGGAGGCGGCCGTGCGTCTCCTCTTTCGCGAATTTGTTCCCACAGGCTCTTCCCCTGTAAGTGTGCCGGCGTTGAACTACGACCTGCGCGTGCTTACCGAGCCCAATCCCGACCAGACCATCGGCCTCACCATTGTGGAGTTTGGTCACCAGGGAGAGGGGGCGTCCAACGAGCCCATGGTGTTGGACTTGGGCGACACCTTCACCTTGCGCACGTCCGTCATTTACGACCATCAGGGCCACCCGGTTCCCGACGGCACGCCTGTAGAGTTTCACCTGTGGTATCCCACCGAGTCCCTCGAGTTTCGGCGGGAAGCGGTTACCCGCAACGGTGTGGCCGAGGTTCAGGTGACCGTTGACCGCCCCGGGGAACTGTGGATCACCGTCTCCTCCCTCAAAGCGCGCACGTCCACCCAGTTGCTCCTGAACATTCGTCCAGGCGAACCCAGCATTGTGGAGACCGTCATCCCCACCCCGACGCCCACAG
>JALWHQ010000481.1 GCA_026983525.1 Anaerolineae bacterium
AGTATAGGGTGAGTTTCGGGCGGAATTTGGGATTCGGGTATTGACTGGACGCGAAACTCATGGCGAGGTATTTGTTCCCTGCGACCCATCCTTTCAGCAAAAGCCCGTTGTTGGATGCTGGATCGTTTAGCCACTTGCGCACCGCGTCGGTCACGTCGAGCGTGTACCAGGTGTTGATACCCGCGATCCAGACGTCGTCCGTCATGATGGCAGCCCGATCGTAGCGGGTATCCTCGGCTCCTCCCTGAGCCCAGGAAAGGCCATAGCGAGCCAGCCACCAGGTCGCCTGGTATTCGTGCCAGGGCTTGCGCAGTTCATAGGCGCGCACCCATCCCGTTGCCCAGTAGGGTTGCCGTTCCAAGTAGTACAGGGAGAGTTCGGCGCGGACAAGGGTGCTTTGAGGCGGGGGGGAGGGCAGGTTGTCGAAACGGATAAGTGTTCGCCAGTTGCTGCGTGTGTCGATAGCCAACACTTGCTCTCCCCCGAAGTTACTGTTGGCTGCTGTGTTGGTGATGTGGGTGTCGACCGCGCCGTTGTACCCATTGATCCCGGTCTGGAGTGTAATGGTGGTCATGAAAGGTGTAGGGGTGAGGGTGGGGGTAGGAGGTGCAGGCGTGGGGGAAGGTTTGGGAGTGGATGTTGGAGTAGGGGTAGGCACGGCGTTCGGATTTCGAATGACTTCGACGAAGTGTATGTATTCGTCGGTGTTGTCCCACGTGCACAGACGGAAGTCACTTTGTCCAATCTGGCGGTTGGCCAGGAGCGCGTCGGGAAGGTCGAAGGTGACGGTCTTCCAGCGGCCGGTGTTTGTTTTCTGAACGAGTCCCGCGCTCTTATAGGTGTTGCCTACGGCATCGTATTGCAGTTCCCACTTGTCCCACCCACTGTCGTAGTAGGTCACATTGATCGTCACTCCCGGCGGTCCGTTGAAGAAATATGCATCGTCGACTTTGAAATACATGCACCGGTTGCCGGTGGCTACGTCGGTGCGCCGTGTGAAGCGCCCACGTGGATCGTTGCCAATGTCGAATTCGGGGACTGTCCGTCCTCCGGGTACACTGTCATCCTGGTAGAGGAAGTAAGAGAAGTTGGTGCGTTGACGGCCTAAGTAGGAGCATTGAGATGGGTCACCCCAGCAAAGGCGGGGATTATCCAGATCGGTGTCTCGAAGAGCAACCCAGGCACTGGGCGCGTCTGCGGCGGTGCGGCCGAGGTAACGGTTGGCGAAGGCCAGGTACTCTTGCTCGTTGGGATCGGTGACCAACCCGGTGTTCAGTAGCAGGTAATCCGCGTGCTTGTCAAGGGCGTTGTACACACCCCAGAGGAAGTGTCCCGAGGCGTCGTCAAAATAGTACGCGTACCCCTCGAAGGCGATGGGAACTTGCTCCCACCACTTCCACATGAGTTCGGCCCATCCTGTGCCGCACATGCCGTAGCGGGCGCATCCATCTTCCTGGGAGAAGACGGCGTCGCCTGTGTCGGCTAAAAGGAGGTTCCACTTCAAGCCTACACCGTGTTGGGCCGCGAAGTCGGACATTTCTTTGCGTTCCCAATATTTGAGAAACCGGGCCATCTGGAAGAGGAGCGGGGTGTTGGGGAACGCGTCGACGTACATTTGGATGATGTCCTTGACGGTTTGCACCCACAATTCGGAGGTTAGGCCGGCGTTTTTTATACAGTTGCGGAGCCCTGATTCTACGGGACGGGCTTCACCGTACACGCCGCTGGCGATCTCCACGAATGCCACCCGGGGGTCGTTGTCATAGCGCTCTCCCAATGCGCGGATGAAGTCGTGGTAGGCGGCCTTCCATCCGGGATGCCAGTATTTGGGGACACGAAATTCGTCGCAGTACACGGCCGCGTCGGGATAAAGGTCGTACACCCAGTCGGGGGTGACGTCGCCGCCGCTATCTACGCCCTTGTAGACGTTGACGGCAAACCCGACTTTCTTGCCCAGGGCAGTTTGTTCCTCAATCCAGGTGTCGAGTATGGTCCAGTCGTACAGGTTAGGCGCGGGGTTGAAGTCGCGCCAGTTGAAGTTGAGGTGGCCCCCTACGACCGCGACAGAGCGGGGATCAACGTTGGTGAAGTCGTCGAAGGTGTAAACACCGGGGAGTGTGGCGTTGGGCAGTCGTCCCGGGTGTGGGGTCATGGGTAAATCGAGGGTAGCGTGTAGAGAGGGCGCGAGGATGAGGAGTGCGGCACCGGCCAATATGACGAGGAAGAGGCTCGCGCGCGCATTGAAGGGCCATAGCATGGCTTTTATACGTCGTACTATGATTCGCATAAGAATCAACGATTTCACCATAAGGTGTGTTCTCTCCTCGAGTTAGATCCGGGTTTGTTGTTCAACTAAGGCTGGAGGCCATATCTTAATAGGGATAGGGCTGCCTCCAGCGTGTAATCGTGTGACCATTGGGTTGTGGTGGCACGTTCACGGCTCATTATAGCAGGGGGATGGGGCTTGTCAATGCGTTCAGCAGTCAAAAGGAGGCAAAACGCCGTTGGATGAACAAGGCGTCATCTTGAATTTGGCGGGGAGGAGGGGAAGGTTTGCCGTGGGATAGCAAGGCATTTGCTTTTGAGGAGAAATTGCGTTACATTTGAGTCGGTAGCGTGCGCCCCCGTAGCTCAGCAGGACAGAGCAGCGGGTTCCTAACCCGCGTGTCGCAGGTTCGAATCCTGCCGGGGGCGCCTTGAACCCGTCTTTAAGCGCCTGGGGAATCGCAATAGCCACTCCGTCCCTGAGTTTCCCCGCTATCTCCCTCTCACCGAAGCCTCCCGACGCTACGGCATCTCCGAAGCGGTGTGGATGGCCATGGCGATCATGGTCAAGTCACATTTGTGGTTGAGGGGGTGTCGTCAGTGCCCGTCGGGACAAAGCCCTCATCCGCCCTGGTGCGGCGCACCCGCTATGGTGTTCGCCGCCAACGCATGCGGCATCTGGGGATGTATTTGGTTGGGACCGTATACAACTTCTGGTGCCTTCATGCGGTGGAGCCGCTGAACAGTCGCGAACTGGGGCGGTTGCTGGCCGCGGCGGATGGCGACACGTGGCAGGCGAAGCGGGACGTGGCGGTGCTGAATCTCCTCGTTCGGGCGGGCCTGCGCGTGGGCGAGGTGGTGGCATTGCGGGTGGACGACGTGGAACTGAGCGCGCGCAAGGGGCATGTAGTAGTGCGGTCGGGGAAGGGGATGAAAGAGCGGACGGTGCCCCTGCCGCGAGAAGCGCGGGCCGCGTTGCAGGCGTATCTGGCCGTGCGGCCTGCGTGGGCTGGGGAATGGCTGTTCGTGAGCAAGACGGGGAAGGCGTTGAGCCCGCGCGACGTACAGCGCCTGGTGGAGAAGGCGGCGCGAGGCGCGGGGTTGGCGAAGCGGGTGACGCCGCACGTGATGCGGCACACGTATGCGACGCGCGCGCTGCGTCGGGGCGTGGATCTGGCGACGGTGGCGCGGCTCTTGGGGCATGAGAACCTGAGCACGACCGCGCGGTACTTGCATCCTGATGGGGCGCGCGTGGCGGAGATGGTGGAGGAGTTGTAGTACCTTACTCCCTATCTATTGTTCTGATTCATGCGAGGTGATCCCCGCCCCTTGCCCTTGTGACTCCATGATGGTATTATGTGGTCACAATATGGCGATGCGTGAGGTGCATGATGCCGACACCGGCTGTCAATATCCGTGAACTCAAGGCCCGACTGAGCTATTACCTGCGCCTGACCAAGAGCGGCCAGGTGGTGGAAATCCGCGAGCGCGGTCGCCCCATTGGTCGCATCATCCCCGCCGTTGCCCCCTTAGAGGACCGCATTGACGTGATGGTTCGTTCCGGGCTGGTGAAGTGGAACCGAAAGCGGCTTCCTCCTCGGGCCCCTGTGGTTCAGGCCAAAGGGCAGAAGACCGTCGCCGATCTCCTGATTGAGGGCCGCGAATGATCGTTTACCTGGATGCCAGTGCCCTTGTGAAGCGATACATCGAGGAGGCGGGGAGTGCGGCTGTGGGGCGGCTGGTAGACCTGAATACCTGTGGTAGAATCACCATGTCACAGGTCGAGGAGGGCAGCGCGAAGGAGAGGGACAATGAGTACCGTTGAGGTCAAGGTTCGCCTCCCCGATAGTACTTACAAACAATTGGATGATTTGGCTAGGCAACAACGTCGTACACTTGACGAAGTTCTCCAGGCAGCCGTTTCGGAGTGGTTAGAAGCCCAGGCACGACTGGAACGGGCGCGCGCGCTCATGCGCGAGTTAGGGCAAGGGCTTGATGGCGGTCCTCGCGCCTGTGATGTAGCCCGCCGTCACGACGCCTATCTTTACGAGCGAGATACCCGATGACCGAGGTGTTTATTGATACGTGGGCCTGGTATGCCTTGAGCGATAGGAACGACCGGGATCACGAGTTGGCCCAAGAGACGTTGGATCACCTGCTTGCTCAACGCTATCGCTTCGTTACCACGAACTTCGTGCTTGACGAGACCCTCACTCTAATTCGCTATCACCTCTCTCATGCCGCTGCTGTACGCTTCTGGCATCTCTTCTGGGACTTGGTGGACGCGGGCCTGGTGCGGTTCATCCGCATTGGAGCAGCCGAAGAACAGACGGCTTGGAAGATCTTCGAGGCCTATGCCGATCAGGACTTTTCCTTCACGGATTGCACCTCTTTTGCCGTGATGCAAGCGCAAGGTTTGAGGCACGTATTCTCCGCCGACTATCACTTTGCCGTTATGGGCTTTGTTTTAGTGCCCCCTATCGCTTAACCAGAACGCCCTGTGAGCCCTGCATTTGTCACCACATGGCGAAATACACTCATGCAGCCAGTTCTTCCTGCACTATCTTCTCATCATATTCGGGTTCAATGCCCCGCGTTCGCGCCGCCCGAATCAGTTCTTGTTTGGGGATACCCCATTTCTCGGCCACATAGCCCAATGACCCAACACCTGTCCGGTACATGGCCAGGGCACGCTCAATCCTGTACTGGCGCAGCCCCAGCCGTACAATCTCCTCCCATTCTTCCGGACGCACCTCTTCGATGTCCGATATGAGATCTTCGGGAATGTCCACTGTCACTTGTCTGCCCATGGTGCCCATACTCCTGGTCACACACCGTCACCTCTGTTCCCGCCACAGAATAACATATTGGGCACAGTACGACAAAAGGAAAAGGAAACGAATGTCCTGGGATGACGTGGATGATGAGGGGATTGTAGAGCGGGACGACCTCATCCCACCGCTGGCCCGTGAAGCGGTAGGCCAAGGAATATTCCCAGAACCGGAGCGGATTTCCCTATCATGTATAAACAGATATTTTGCTTTTCATTTTGTAACCGTTTTCTGGATAATGCGCCCTGAATCAGGGGCTATTACCGCTTTGTATCCAGACCAAGACCAAGCTAATAATGAACTCTCTCTTAACTCAATATCAACATAAGCGTCATTTGCTGCGGCTTGGGGCAGTTCTGCATGCCAGATTATAGAGCCGTCTGGCCTCATCCTGATTAGATTGCTAAAAGAACGTCTGGGATAGTGAGAGAATTCCAGCAAAACTATCATATCATCGGTGTTGGGTAAAGGAATGGCTTTACTAACAGGAACACCTTCTGGCATTCCCTTCCATGTCTCCTTGCCTGTATGGGATTCCAGAATCACGAGTTCGCCAGATGATGTAGTATAGAATGTTATCTTGCTCATATCTGCAATCTTTCGCATTCATACAATGGGATATCCTATATAGCATTCTCCTATAAAACGAAAAGAGGCGGATAATCCCGTCTCACCGCTGGGCGGTGAAGCGGTATGGGAGGGGCACACTCCCCCAGCCGCTCTAAATTCGGCAATTTAAATTGTGGAGAGAGGAGTAGAGTCAAATCATAAATTCATTTCTTATTAGCGAACTTGTACTCCTCCAAGGCTTTCATGCCATACGTCTTAAATAGCTTGGCGTAGTGCCTCACCTGTTCCTCTATGCGTTCTTCCAATGTCATGTCTTTTCTCAACGTGACCTCGAAATCTTTCTTCGGCACACCCTTGCGCCACAGCAGTGCAGGC
The DNA here is from genome assembly GCA_026983525.1 of Anaerolineae bacterium. Classification (GTDB taxonomy): domain Bacteria; phylum Chloroflexota; class Anaerolineae; order JAADDB01; family JAADDB01; genus S141-23. Next base: position 6,042 of record JALWHQ010000481.1, read on the forward strand.
AAATATTCCTGGTAGCTTTCCCCATAGCTAGCAGGCATTGTTCCGACGGTGGAACGTATTTGGCAATCTACCAGCCCGTCCCTTACATCCAAAACTAGCACGATGGATATGTTAGTACCAGCATATCCAACCTCCGCTGTTAATGGGGCGTTCTTTAGGATATATGGCCCCTTGAATTCTTCGGAGTCTACCAAAAAAGAGAAATATTCTCTCACATGTTCTTGGAATGCAGTGATTAAGTTCACTACCGTACAGAAAATTTGTTCTACGAGTCAGGTCTGAAATAAAGACATCGCTCATGGTATCCTTCTGGCGAATAGGAAAACACCATGCCCAGGAGGATGACCATGAGCGACACCTATCGCCGATATCGTGCCATAAGGACGGCCCTTTTGCAATGTTTCGGGACCTTGAAAGAGCACCAAATGCGCCCCCTGAACACCCTGGTGGCTTTGATTTGTGGCCTTGTGGACACCCGCCATGTGCACTTGAGTAAAGGGGCTGGCCATTGCTCATCGCCACGGCCCTGGCCTACATCTGGGTGGTGTACTTGGGTATCCATGCCTCGATGCCCTCCTGGCAACGTCGTGTCCATCGTGGCGACCGCTGTGACTTGAGCCTCTTTCAGTTGGGCCTGCACCTCCTGTCCTATCCCCCTGACGGCTTGAATATTTAGGAGAGAGCAAACGTGTACGGTAATGAGAGGGTAATGAGTACCGGACAGCATTGATCTCTATTTAACAAGAAGCAACTTCATGATGGGCAATGCCACAAACATGCTGAATATCGCTCCGTATAGTAGAAGAAAAATGTGCCACATAAATATCGTTCCAGTCGCCCTGACGACAGAAAGCTTACTTGTACCTATTAAGAACAAAAACAGCAAAGCTAACATTACTATACCCGATAATACAGAACTAAAGCTTGGAATAACTAAATAAAGTATATTGTACAAGACAGATGAAATAGACAAAGATACTATTATTAACTTAGCATGTACTACATTGCTCACTTTATTCTTAACCATGATATTTGTAGCCAAGAGCCACGACAATATCATAGCAAATGTACCCACAAAGATCATCGCGAAATATATAATATAATAGGGGATACTTTTCATCTGTATATATACAGGCATATTCATTAATGACTGATATATATGATCTCTATGTAGGAGCAATCCTGTAAGGATAGCCAAGATAAAGAGTAAAACAGCATATAGAGCCCTCATTCCTATCACGGCTTTGGTGTATACGTCTATTAGAACCGACACACGGCCCTTCATAATGACAACAACCTCCTTTCTTGTACTTTTCCGCTGCTTGGTCAACGAATGCGCCTTTGCAGATTCACTCATTGGTCTTCACTTCACAACAAGAAACACTTCTATTTTCCTCGCCCTTGCCATGCGTCTATTTGCTAAGACGAAGAATTTTGATTGATTTTTCTCACGTCCAGTGGTACGCGCTGCATCAGGCGCGTCTAGACATCATGCGTCATGCTTTCAGTTCTCCCCTCTGAATGCGAGTTGCTTTTGTAGTGGTAAAGGCTCACTGAGTCGCCATCTAACTGCCCAATATTATGTTGAAGCGTCCATCGTGCGGTCAAGAATTTGGCTGCCCCTTCCGGACTGAGAGAACGAGGAGAGAAGGTGGGGGCGGGGCTGGGGCCGGGCTGCAACCCGGCCCCAGCCCCCCATTACGCCCGTTTTTTCTCCCTTAGTCCCACATGATTACCTCAAAATGGTCCCGTTGATGTTGAAATTTTCGGCACATCAAGTAATTGTGATATCTTTCATGCCCCAAAACAGGAGCAGCATGTAGACCCCCATTCACAACAAGCGATGTAACATAATGCATAACAGGCATATTTGGCAGGTGGAGGGAATGATCCACAATCTCGACAACATCCTGGAAGTATTCTTTTGCAAGCCGTGCAACTAAAATAGAATCCAGCCGATGTACACTCACCACACGAACTCCCTTCCATATCCAACATCACTGGCTTACCGTTGACTATCGCAAACTTTAGATCAGCTCCTCCATCTAAGGAGTACTCAAAAAACATGCATTCACTTTGTAGCCACCCTAGTGGGCGAGACAATCTATTATATAGCACAAACCCCTTATCATCAACAGGAAATGCTGACAACCACATCTTTGTGTCGTTATCCAACACGTACTGATAAAATACGCCGTCACTAGTACTAAAATTTACAATCTTGCCAATGGTTTTTAGATCTGCACTATTAATTATCCACCTTTTAACAGATGGATCTTTCACTATCTCACCGTCTTTGAGCAATATTTTTTGTAACGGATGGCCATGATGGGATATATCAGTTACTGACCTTGTTGGCTTCATTGAGGGAATACCCAATATAATCCCCGATGCTATTATACCACTGGCCTTCTCCAGAAACCGTCGTCTGCCTACATCTACTGTCATTGATTGGATTGCTTCTTGCACTTCTTCTATTACCCTCCACGCCCGTCGCACCCCCAACTTTCTCACCATCTGAATGCGCATCCTCACACCCTGATACACCCGTACCTCATCCCCATCTACCTCCACCAGTGTTGGTTCCCACTTCCACCCCGGCTTGGCCCGGTCCAGCAACTGCTGCATCTCCGGTTCCCGTAACGACCGCGCCTCCAACCAGCCGTCACTTGCCTCCTCAACACGCTTCGCTATCTCCGTGCACAGACTGCAACCCGCGTCGAAGAGCAGATACCGCTTCATGGCTCACCTCCCAAATGGAATGCATCACGCAGTTCTCTACCAACCTGCTCGGCATAGACGACAGCTTCATGATCCATCATAGTAATCGGCATAGCACTTCTCAACGTCATTTCCGGCAAACTTTTTTGCCTCTTCCGGCAACGAGATTTATCAGCCCTATCTACTCCATGATGGCGGACAAAAACTCATCCCCTACAGAGGCCTCCTCCACTTCTCTATCACTCCTCGTCCAACAACCCGTTCCGCACCGCCCATACCACCGCCTCTATGCGACTTGTAACGCCCAATTTGTCACAAATGTTCCTCAAGTAATAGCGCACTGTCCGCTCTGCAAGGTACAGCTCTCGGCCTATCTC
>JALWHQ010000482.1 GCA_026983525.1 Anaerolineae bacterium
CGTTCCTATCGCGAGGCGCCGGAGATCGACGGGTATGTCATCGTGCCCGGCCATTTGGAACCGGGCGCGTTTCACCACGTGCGCGTCACCGGCGCCCTTGAGTATGACCTTATTGGGGAGGCGGTGTCCGCTGCAGTGGACGTTGCCCTTGTGGGACGGTGAACGGTCATGAGCGCGTTTTCTTTCCACGCGCTTAAAAGGCTATAATGCGTGACGTAACCCGAACATCGGCATCGGCTCCATTGCACGTCTTGAATCGAGGAAACCGAGGAACGGGAGAAGGGGATCCATGATTGAGGTCACCGTTGACAGCATTCGCGTGAGTTTAATGTCTCAGCACAGGGTGGTGATTTTGCGCGAGGTGGGTACAGAACGCTACTTGCCCATCTGGATCGGGCCTTTCGAGGCCGATGCAATCACGGTCGCCCTCCAGGGCATGGAAGTGCCACGGCCGTTGACCCATGACCTGTTGGCGGACATGATCGAAACGCTGGGAGCCCGTGTGTCCCATGTCATCGTCAGTGACCTGCGAAACGACACTTTTTATGCGACGATTGTGCTCGACCTCCACGGGGACGAGATCGAGGTGGACTCCCGTCCCAGTGACGCCATCGCCCTGGCCGTGCGGGTGAACGCGCCCATCTTCGTTGCCGAACATGTCATGGAACAAGCAGGCAACGAACCTGAAGAGGACATCACCGTAGCCGACCGCATTCTCGAAGAACTGTTAGAAGACGAGGGCGAGGATGTGGACGAGGAGGATCTGGGCGCGTTCAAGGAATTCCTGGAAGGGCTCGACCTGGAAGGCTTAGGCGAGGATTAGAGCGTTGGGGCACAGCAGTGCTGTGCCCCAACGTAAACAGGAGGGAGCCTACGGCTTAGGCGGAAACTTCCTGTACACTCGCGGCCTGTGGCCTTGCCGCCAACCCCACAGCAAGCAAATAGGTTGCGTACGAAAGTACTTCAAGCAGAGAGGGATTCCCATTGTAGCCAAACAACGCTGTCAAGAAACTGCCGACCATACCTCGCTCGTCCAAAATACCGTTGGTATCCCACACATGTTCAATGAACACCGGTATAACCCCCGCCTCTTGGAATTCATGTACGCCATGAGCAACAAGCCCCGCCGCCACGAAAAGGAGGAGCAATCCGGTCGCATTGAAGAAAAGGGAAATATTCAACTTTTGACCGGTTTTGAATATTAGCACACCAATCAAAACGGCCACCCCCAATCCGATAACGCCCCCCCCTAAAACACCGAGGGCCCCTGTCTGAAATGTTGCGGCCACCAAGAAAAGCGCCGTCTCCAATCCTTCACGCAAAACCGCGATAAATGCCACAGCAAAGAGGGCTTTTCTACCAAGAAGAACCGCTTCACGGGTTTCTTTCTCTAACTCACGGGCCAATTTTCTCCCGTGGGTTTTCATCCAGAAAATCATCCAGGTGAGAAGGCTGGCCGCAAAGATCATAGTTGTTCCCTCAAAGATTTGCTCGGCCGCGCCAGAGAAGGAGATCCCCATCAAATAAATACCTATCCCTGCAATGCTACTAAGACCTACAGCGCTGAGCGTGCCCAACCAAACGAAACGCTTCAGTCGAGGTTGGCCTAACCGCGAAAGTACTCCTAACACAATACCGATAACTAAGGCCGCTTCCACGCCTTCCCGCAAGGTAATCAGGAAAGATGCGCCCATTGCTTTACCTCCGAAGGTTAAGGAATCTGAGGCATCGGCCCTCAGTTGCAAATGATTCTCAGTTACACCCGATTGTAGTATGTCTTACGTCTCCTGTCAAATTCGGCCGTCAGGGGGTAGGCATCTCGCTATGGTGCATGATCATGCAAGCGTACGTAAATATCGGCCGCAATCTCCTCATCTACAGCAAACTGACTGAATCCGACCCGAAAGACGTATGAAGGGGAACGTCGTAGCAAGGTAGTCTTTTCCCCAGGGAGAATGCCCATGGCCATCAGTTTTTGTAAGCGCTGTGGATCGTTCATTTGGATGTAGGCGATGGTGCCGCTCTCTCCCGGGTGAAGATCACAAAGTGGAGCAATCAAGCGCCC
>JALWHQ010000483.1 GCA_026983525.1 Anaerolineae bacterium
CTCCGGTGGACGATTGCTCAGCCGCTGATTTGTCGCCGCGGTCAGGAAAGCCCTGTTGGCGATTTCGTTGACCTTCTTGCGGTCCAGGTGGTTACTGGGGTCATACAACTCCTTGTACAACAGGGCCTGAGGGAAGATGTGATGGCTATGAATGTAGTAGCGGTTCTTCGGTGTTCGTGCCAAAGGGGTTCCATTGAACCAATCTATGGCTCCGAGGGCTTTGGCGAGAATAAAGGTCATACGATACAGGGGGTGTTGAGCGCCTCGCCCTACGAAATCCGCAGGGCGTACTTCGATGCGCCCGCGTTGGGCTACAATCTTGGCTCGCAGTTCCTCCCACGGGGATGTTTCGCGCACGACAATGCTCACATCATGTTCCAATCGCTGGTCCGTCTGCCCGGTGTAACGGGCCCAGATGTGGGCGTTGTAGAGCCAGTGAACGGCGTTCTTCAACGAACGCTCGTTAGGGAATGTGCCCCCATTCAGCGAAAGGTATACGATGATGGGGATAAGGACATTGGTTGTGTTGAGATCTTCTGTGGAGTGGATGTAGGCTTGGCCGGGCAGTAAGGCAACCAGATAGTCAAGAATCTCGGAAAGTCGCTGCCATCCGGCAACGAGTTCCTCCCGAGGAGTGTGGTGAATGGTCTCAAAAAGCGCGCGGCGGACGACGACGCCTGTGAGAGCGCGAGTCATGAAGGTCAGGTCGAAGTAGAAGTGTTGCTTGCTGAGCGCCGCGATTTTTTGCTTCATCTCCCGGCGCGCGGCCGACCACTTGCCCGTGACATGGGTGAGCGCGAGTTCGGCGTCTGTAAGTTTTGTGCCCTGGCTGTTCACGCGATCAAAGATGTCGATGGCTTCGTCCAGACCGGCGTGAGAGGGCACAATCTGCACGGGGATGTCAATATTGCGAATCTGGCGCAGGCGTTCCAAATTCTCGCTGTACCGCTCGGCCAGTTCCACGACCTGAGCGTCGCTTTCGGCCTGGGCTTTGGCGATGGCAAAGACGTTGATTTTCTGGGTGAACGCGTCCACCACGCGGACCCATAGAGGGTTGTCGCGCATTTTGGAAGCCTGGTAGTACTGGAATTCGCCCGTCTCCAGGTTGAAATAAAGTTCTCGCGGATCAGTGTGAATGTCATCCTCCGTGTAGTAAGGCGGAATCTCCCCGGTCAGGAGCATGTACAGGGTGGTAAGGCGCTGTTGTCCGTCCAGGATGATCGAGACTGTGCCCAGTTCGGGGTCATAGGCATCCAGGTTCTTCAGTTCAGGCGGGTGGGGCGTCTTCCAAAAGAGAAGTGCCCCGATGGGATACTCCTTGAACAAGGAGACCATCAGTTGCTTGGCCTGTTCACGACTCCACACGTATTCCCGCTGGAATTCGGGAAGAACCAGGTCGCGGTTGCGGATATCGGTCACGAGTTCGGCGATCTTGGTCATGGGGATGCCCTCCAGGGTTAGATTTCGTCAAACAGCCGCCCTTGCTGCCCGCTCTCACGCACGGCCCGGCGCACGCGCTCGCGGCCAGCCAGGAAGCCGTCCAGCAGTTTCTTCTCCTTGCTGGCGATGGGTAAGGTCTCGGAGATGGCCTGGGCCACGCGGTAGAAGACCTCGCTGGCGCCGTAGCCTGTGGACGCGAGCAACTGCACCATTTCCTGCTGTTCCCCGGCCTCCCAGTGGCGCAGCGCGCGGTGTAAGGTGTCAATCAGGGGCGACGCATGCGTCGCCCCTACACGCAGGTCCTCGATGTGACGCTGATGGGGTCCCAGGACGCGCACGAATTCCCGTTCCTTCTTGATGAAGGTGCCGCGGCGGTTCCACTCCTGGGCCAGGTCGATGCCGCAGGACTGGGCCAGTTTGCGGGCCTCGTCGAAGGGCGCGCGGGCTTCGCCGAAGTTCCAGCGCCAGAGGACGTAGAAGCGGGTGAGGGGGTCGATCTCGCCCGCGAAGCCGTTGTGCAGGATCTGGCGCACCGCGAAGTCGGTGGCCAGGGTGCGCACCTCCTCCAGCAGGCGGTCGGCGCGGATGAGGTTGCCCTCGTAGTCCATGAT
>JALWHQ010000484.1 GCA_026983525.1 Anaerolineae bacterium
TGTTCCACTCCCCACATTCTGGGCAGCGGCCGTACCACTTGACGAACGTGGCCCCGCAATTTTGGCAAACGTATTCTGTGCGTGTTTTAGGCATAGGCGTTGTCTGCTCGCATATTTCGTGGCGGCGAATGTCAGATAGAGGCTGCCGTCCGCCGACGGTGGTCAAATCCCCACGTAGCGCGCGTAGAGGGACTTGGCCACATCCGGGTCGCTGGTCCCTTTGATGATGGCCCGCCCGTCGGGAAAGATCGATACCTCGTACCCGTTCACCCGGAAGCGCATCAGGTACTGATTTACGTGCAAGTCCCTGACCCCCTGCAGCCGATTGGCCAGGCCCTCCAGGTCGAGGCGGTGGCGTCCACTGACTACGATTTGTACCGCGTTGCGTCCGCAGAGGGATGTCGCCCAGGTACCGACCTCTGCGTTGAGGAAGTCATACCGGCCCAGTCCGCACGCGGGGCAATCCGGCCGCTTGGGGATGTCGAACACGTCCCACGTGTTTTCCATGAGGTCGAAGTAGACGAGCCCTTTGTTGCGCTTTCCCATGCCGACCAGCAGTTTCATGGCTTCGCCGGCGCTGTACGAGGCGATGACGCCGACAACCGGCCCGATCACGCCGACGGTTTCGCAGGTTTCGCCCGCGCCGGGTGGGGGCATCTCGGCGAAGATGCAGCGGTAGCATGGCCCATCGCCGGGAATGAACGTGGCCGACGAACCGTATGCGGCTATTGCGCCCGTGTAAATCCAGGGCTTCCCCAGTTTCAAACTCACGTCGTTGATTAGGTAACGGGTGAAGAAGTTGTCGGACCCGTCCATGATCAGGTCGACGTCGTGCACCAACTCCTCTGCATTTTCGGGGTTGAAATCCGCCACCACTGGCTCAATCGTGATATCGCTATTGACACGGCGCAGGTGCTCGGCTGCGGCAACGGCTTTGGGCGTGCCTCGCCGTACGTCTTCTTCGTCGTAGATGCCCTGGCGATGGAGGTTGTGCAATTCGACAAAGTCGCGGTCGATGAGGCGCACGTAGCCCACGCCCGCGCGCACCAACCAATTGGCAATGGTGGAGCCGGTGGCGCCGGTGCCCACGATGGCCACGCGCGCGGCCAGCAATTTCTTCTGGCCCTCTTCACCCATTTCCCGAAAGATCATCTGGCGCTGATAGCGGGATAGGTCAACCTCGCCCACAGGAAAGCCTCCATTTTGCTGAGCCGAAAATTTCTCGCCAAAAATTTGCCCGTTTCGGTCTTTCATCCGTATAATATCACGGAATGAGCAGGTGGGCCACCGTAGCTCAACTGGCAGAGCAGCGCACTCGTAATGCGCAGGTTGTCGGTTCGAGTCCGACCGGTGGCTCCAGTGGATGGATAGGCCCCGTACACGACGGGGCCTATCGCATGTTTGCAACCGGTGATCCATGAGCGCAGATGCACAGGCCTCCCCTATCGCGCACATTCGCATACGGCCACTTGACCTCGCGCCGGTTTTTCTGGCCTACTTGCTGGGCATTCTTCTCGCTGTGCTGCTGATTCTCCACGTGCTCATGCTGGTCATCCCGCAGCAGCCCGTGTACATTCAATCGCCCGCAGAGGCGCAGGCCTGGCTTTATTCGGCCTCTGTGTCGGCCCCCTGGGTGAGGCAGGCCGCGCGCCTTGGCCTGACCACCCTGGCCCGTTCCCCCCTTTACCGGGGCGTCCTGTTGCTGCTGATAGCGCTTGTGCCCCTGCACATGTTGTACGCCCTCTACGTGGCACTCTGGCCCCGGCCTGCTCGTTCTGTCCCGCCCCTCAGCCCCCAGGCTGTGGAACGCGGCCGTTTTGAGCACGTGCCCAAGCCGTTAGCCCAGGTGCAGGATATGGTGCTGGCCCGCCTTGCCCCCCTCACCGTGGTCGCGGAGGCGCATCCCAGTTATCAGGAAGCCCGGTTTTTCGCTCGGGGAGGCATGAAAGCCATTTGGGGGACACTTGTCTTCCTTGTTGGGGTGTTCGTCTTCGCATTGAGTGTGTACCGCGCGGCTGTGTTTGGGTGGGAGACCCCGCCC
>JALWHQ010000485.1 GCA_026983525.1 Anaerolineae bacterium
CCCCATCCCCTCCCCCTCTCCCAAATTTGGGAGAGGGGGAGGGGTAACGGGCCTGTCTCCTCGTTCTATCCATCTGCGAGGGGTGGGGGTGAGGGCCAGAAGGCCGAGTGGTTGGTTTGAGGTAGAAGTGTATGGCCGTACGCCCCTCACCTGTCGGCGTCGTAATATTCGCTTGCCGGAAGGCACAAGACGCTCAACCAAAGGCCGTCGTTCAGCAAGATATCGGTTTCACGACGGCCCAATTCTTCACACAACTCGTCATCCTCACCGTTTCCAAAATAGGCATCGATGATCCACAGCCCTTCTTCCGGGCCAGGCATAGGGCCAACGAAACGGGCGTCTGGATGCCTATCCCTGACGAGCCGCATCAACTCTTGGACTTTTTCGTTTACCAGGGAGGATGTCGTTCTTTCCGTTGATAGCGTTGAAGTGCGAACCATGGATCTCCTCTATTCACCAATGCGTTGATGGACTGTGTTGACGAAGTTTTTTGCTTTCTCGAGAACACGTTTTGCACGTATGAGGGATACACTACTGGGTTTGTAGTCAGCGATAATCCGTTCCCGTAGGAGAACTTGGAGCACATTTCGAAGTCCAGTGGGATATTGTTTTCGCCTCGAGATCAAGATCCCGGAAAATAGAGCGTGAACTGCTTGATGAGATAGCACCTCTCCTTTGGTCCGACGTATAGAGATCCCAGCATCGATCAGGGCTGCAACCGCTGCTTGGAAGGCCGCATAGTACGCCAGACTTGCCACATTATTAGGACGGGCTGCCCCGTACTCGCTTTCGGCACCGTCCAGGCTTTCCAGGGATTTAGTCAAATATCTCTGTGCTTCGCCCATGTCGTACCAATTGTATCTCAAGAGGTTCTGAATTGCAAGGCTTCCAGCACGCGCGCGAGCCGCGCGCGCCAGTGCTCGTCGATGGGGATGTAGATGGCCTGGCGGCCGACGCGCACGCCCTCGCCCAGGTCGCGCGGGGGGAGTGTCTGCGACGTCCGCGCGCGCACGGCGAGCAGGTCGCCCTCGCGGCCGATGCGTTCGACGCCCGCGGCCTGGGCCAGCAGTTTGACCCGCACCACGTAGAGCAGGTTCTCCACCTCCTCGGGCAGGGGGCCGAAGCGGTCGCGCAACTCGCGGCGCAGCGCGTCCAGGTCCTCCTCGCGGGTGAGGCTGGCGATGCGGCGGTACAGTTGCAGGCGCAGCGCGTCGTCGGGGATGTAGTCGCGCGGGAGCGCGGCGCGCAAGGGGAGATCCATTTGCACCGCGGGCGGCAACGGGTCGGCCTGGGGCGCGCGGCCCTCCCCCTCGGGCACCTCCACTTCGCCCTTCTCCTTGAGTTCCTGGATGGCTTTGGCGAGCAGCCGCGCGTACAGGTCGAAGCCCACGGCCGCGATGTGGCCGTGCTGCCGCGCGCCCAGCAGTTCCCCCGCGCCCCGCAGTTCCAGGTCCTGCATGGCGATGCGGAAACCCGCGCCCAGTTCCGATGCCTCGTAGATGGCCTCCAGGCGGCGGCGAGCCTCGATGGAAAGGCGCTTGCCCTTGTCGTAGAGCAGATAGGCGTAGGCCCGCACCGCGCCGCGTCCGACACGGCCTCGCAGTTGGTAGAGTTGGGCCAGGCCGAACTGGTCGGCGCGGTTGATGATGATCGTGTTGGCGGTGGGGATGTCCAGCCCGCTTTCGATGATGGTGGTGCAGACGAGCACGTCGATTTCCCCACGGGCGAAGGCGAGCATGGTGCGCTCCAACTCGCGCTCGGGCATCTGGCCGTGGGCGATGGCCACGCGCGCCTCGGGCACGATGTGCTTCACCTTCCTGGCCACGACCTCGATGCCCAGGACGCGGTTGTGCACGAAGTACACCTGGCCCCCGCGGTCGAGTTCGCGCAGGATGGCCTGGCGGATGAGGTGCTCGTCGTACTCGGCCACGGTGGTCTTGACGGGCAGGCGCTCCTCGGGCGGGGTGTCGATGGTGCTCAGGTCGCGGATGCCCGTCAGGCTCATGTGCAGGGTGCGGGGGATGGGGG
>JALWHQ010000486.1 GCA_026983525.1 Anaerolineae bacterium
GCGGAGATCGTGCCCGAAGTACTTCCGGACGACTTCCCCACGCCGGACAGTTTCCGGAGCCTCCGTTTCGAAGAAGCCCGCGACGTCCGTGACCTGGCGCGGGAGATCATCGAGCTGTGCCGCCGGAAAACCGGACACGAGAACATCCTGCTTCTGGTCGACGAGGCCGGTCAGTACGTAGCCCCGCGCGGTGAGCTGATCCTCAACCTCGACGGCCTTGCGCGGAGCATCAAGGAGCTCGGCAAGGGCAAGGTATGGATCGCGGCGACCGGGCAGCAGACGCTCAGCGAGATCGTCGAGAAGGCGGCGCACAACTCGGCGGAGTTGAACAAACTGCGCGACCGTTTCCCGATCTCCATCCATCTCGACGCGAGCGACATCCGCGAGATCACCCACCGCCGGCTGCTGGCAAAGTCCGAAGACGGCCGGGCCCGGCTTGAGGCCTTGTTCAAAGAACACGGACAGGCCACAGTCACGCACACCCGCCTCAGCGGAACAGCGCTGTTCAAAGGCGATCCCGACTGCGAGACCTTCGTGCGGCTGTACCCGTTCCTGCCCCAGCACTTCGACCTGCTCTTGGAGCTCATCCGGACGCTCGCCCGCTCCACGGGCGGCATCGGCCTGCGCTCGGCGATCCGCGTGATTCAGGACGTGCTGGTGGACAAGAGCCGTGTACTCAGCGCGGACGCGGTCAAGCTCGCCGACCGGGAGATCGGCTCCCTGGCCTGCGTGGACGATTTCTACGACACGCTGCGCGCGGACATCGCCAAGGTCCTTCCCCATGTCATCGGCGGCGTGGACAAGACGATCAAGATTTTCGGCGCCGATTCCATGGAGGTGCGGGTGGCCAAGGCGGTGGCGGCTCTTCAACCCGTCGAAACCTTCCCCCGCACGGCGGAGAACATCGCCGCGCTGTTGTACAGGAAGGTCGGTTCACCACCGCTCGTGGATCAAGTGCGGGAAGCCCTGCGCAGACTGGCGTCCGAAAAGGAATGCGGTCTCATCGAAGACCCGCAGGCGGGGGGCTGGGTGTTCCTGAGCGACGCGGTCAAGCCGATCCGCGACAAACGCAACGGTTACGCACCGACCTCCGGCGAATGCGCCCGGGCGCGCATAGACGTCCTCAGGCAGGGCACCGCCGACCACGCCATGTTCCGAGCGCAGCCCGCCGCCAGGCTCGAGAACATCAAGGAAGTGAGGGCCGCCGTGAAGCTGGGGCGCACGCCCGTGGTCGGCGGGTCGGAGGACGTGGAACTCCGCCTGGAGTTCGTCGAACCCGCGCTGTGGGAGGACAAGCGGAAGGAGTTTCTGGTCTCCACCAACACCCAGGTGGAGTTGAGGAACACGGTGGTTCTCCTGGTGAGAAACGACGACACCGTCGAAGAACTGCTGCCCGAGATCGTCCGTTCGGAAAAGGTGCTCGGCGACGTCGACGAGCGCAGCGCCGACCATGTCGTCGCACAATACCTCCGCGCGGAACGGCGGGCCGCCGAGCGCTGCCGAGAGCGGGTGGCGGCCGCCATGGAGAAAGCGATGCTGGACGGCGTCTTCATTTTCCGCGGCAAACCCACCCCGGTCCGCGAAGCCGGTGAAACGCTGGACGCCGCCGTGCGCAACATCCTTTCCTCAGCCGTCAAGGAGGTCTTCCCCCACTTCCACCTTGCTCCCGTCCGACCTTCGACCGACGCCGCGGCGAAATTCCTCGGCGTCGAACGGCTGGATCGGATCTCCAGGGACCTCGATCCCCTCGGTCTCGTCGTCAAGAGCAAAGGGGCGCCGAGGGTGGACACGGCCGCACCGGTGCTGGCCGAGGTGCTCAGGGTCTTCCAGACCAAAGCGGCCGAATCCGGCTCCGGGAGACTTCAAGGGTCGTATCTGCAGGACCTCTTCAGCGCGCCCCCCTACGGTTGGACCAAGGACACCGTGCGGTATCTCTTCGCGGCCCTGCTCAGGGCCGGTGAGATCGAGTTCCATGTACCGGGCGCCGGGGGCCCCGTCCGAACCGCCGGCCCGCAGGCGGTGGA
>JALWHQ010000487.1 GCA_026983525.1 Anaerolineae bacterium
CGCGTAGAGCGCCTGGAAGCGTACGCCCGCGTGCGCGCCCTGTTGTAAGCGCCAACTCGCTGAGGTGACCACATCACCGGGAAAGGAGCGCACTGGGGCGACTCACGCGTCGCCCCAGTGAACGGGAGACGCAAGGCTCCCACCGTTCGTCATTTGTTTTCGACCAAGTTGACGAAATAGTGCACGAACGTCTCGATGCCCCGGTACCAGGTGGGCAGGTGGAGTTTCTCGTTCGGCGCGTGGAGGTTAGCATCGGGCAAGATAAACCCGGCCATGACGGAATCTACCCCCAGGATGCGCTGCATGAACCCCACGATGGGGACGGTTGCCCCTTCCGGCTTGAAGAGCGGGCGCTTGTTCCACACCCGTTGCATAGCATCAACCAGCGCTTGCATCCACGGCGAATGGCGATCCGTGATCACCGGGTAAGCCCCTGCCAGGTAATCCAGTTCCCAGCGGATGGTTGGCGGCGCGTTTTCCTCCAGGTAGCGGCGTAATTGCTGGTGCACTTCCTCCGGATCCTGGTCGGGCGCGAGCCGACAACTGATTTTAGCCACCGCCTTGCTGGGGATGACCGTCTTGGTGCCTTTGCCTGTGTAGCCCGACTGGATACCGTTCACGTCCAACGTCGGGCGGAGGGTCGCGCGTTCTAAGGGGGTGAATTCCGGCTCGCCGTACAGCGCGGGCGCGCCCGTCTGAGCCAGCCAGAAGTCCTCGCCCATGGGCAGACGGGCCAACTCGGCCCGCTCCTCCTCATCCAAGGGCCGTACCTTGTCGTAAAACCCCGGCAGGGTGATGCGCCCCTCCTTGTCGTGCATGCCGGCAATGAGTTCGGCCAGCGCGTTGGCCGCGTTGTGGACGACGCCGCCGAAAATACCCGAGTGGAGGTCTTGGGCTGGACCTGAGACGCGTAGTTCGAAGGCAGCAAGTCCGCGCAAGGCATAAGTAATCGTCGGTAGGTCAGGCGCCAGGACTCCCGAGTCCACGTTGAGGGAAAAATCGCAGGAGAGCATCTCCCGATGCTGTTTGAGGAACGGCGTCAGGTGGGGGGAACCGATCTCCTCCTCGCCCTCGATGAGGAACTTGATGTTGACGGGAACTCCCCCGCTTTCGTGTAGGGCCTCAATGGCGGAAAGAACCGCGATGATCTGGCCTTTCATGTCCGCGGCCCCACGCGCGTACAGGTTGTCGCCCCGCACCGTGGCCTCAAAAGGTGGGCTCTCCCACAGATCCAGGGGATCGGGCGGCTGCACGTCGTAGTGCCCGTAGAGCAGGACGGTGGGCGCATCGGCCGACGCGCCGGGCAGGAATCCATATACGACCGGGTGTCCTTCGGTGGGCATGATGGCCACGTCTTGCGCTCCCAACCGGCGCAGTCGGTCGGCCACCCACTCGGCCGTGTGCTGAATGTCCTCTTTGTGCGCGGGATCGGTGGAAATGGACGGCAGTGCCAGAAACTCGCTCAGTTCCTGAAGAAAGGCTTCGCGGTGGGCGCGCGCATACTCGACCGCCGCGGCTCGGTTGATGCTCATGGAAGCACCTCCTCGATTTGGTTGCGTACGTTTCAAGTGTGCCATGAGGAACAGGGATTGGCAAAACCACGTAAGCGAATGCGACATACAGGCGCGTACAACCGGCGGTTATCAGGCTCGTGCCTGATGAAATACATTGCACCATTTTGACAACGGGGGGCTTGCTGCTATCATTCCTGCCGCAATGCCGTCTGAGGGCAAATGTCAATCACGTGGTGTGGTGACAGAGAACCCGTCAGAAGAAAGTGTTTGACTACTGGAGGCCAGTTTACTCATGAGCGGAGAACTGATAGTTTGGGGCATCTTCTCAGTCGTAATTCTGGGCATGTTGTTTCTTGATTTGGCTGTCTTTCACCGAGAAGAACACGAGGTGTCACTGCGGGAAGCATTGATTTGGACGGGGATATGGATTGTTCTGGGGCTGTTGTTTTCCCTGTTTATTTACACTCAAAAAGGGTTGGATGCGACTCTGGCGTATCTCGCCGGATATCTCGTTGAGAAGTCTTTGAGTTTAGACAATATTTTTGTGTTTCAGGTGATCTTCACATATTTCGCTGTCCCCGCCAAGTATCGCCACAAGATTCTGTTTTGGGGCGTTGTCGGTGCTCTGGTGATGCGGGGGGTGTTCATCGTAGCGGGCCTGGCTTTAATAAAGATGTTCCACTGGGTTGTCTACGTGCTGGGCCTCCTGTTGGTGTACACGGGTATTCGCATGGTGACAGAACATGGAAAATCCATTGAACCCGAACGCAACCCGGTGATTCGCTTGGCCCGTCGGTTTATTCCCATGATCTCTCACTATGAGGGCGGGCGGTTCTTTGTCCGCAAGGATGGACGGCTTTATGCCACTCCTCTCCTGGCCGTCCTGCTGGTGGTAGAATCCACGGATGTGGTGTTTGCTGTGGACTCTATTCCTGCTATCATGGCTCTTACGACGGACCCTGTTATCATTTACACTTCGAACGTTTTCGCTCTGTTGGGGCTGCGTGCTCTGTACTTTGCCCTCTCTGGACTTCTCCAACTCTTCCACTATCTCAACTATGGACTTTCCGTGATTCTCGTTTTTGTTGGGGTGAAGATGCTCATCTCGGGTTTCTACAAGATTCCGACGTGGATTGCTCTATTGGTGGTCGTGATAACCTTGACAGCCTCGATTGTAGCCTCTCTGTGTTGGCCCAAGGCAGTGGAATCGAGTCATCAACCTGTTGGTCAGGATGGATGACCAGACGTTGGATGCAGGCTTGTTGGGTATAATGACCTCACTCGCGTTGATCAAACTTCCATATCAACCATAGAGGGACGGCATCGTGCGCACTCAAGAAAGGTTCATTCTCTCATTTTTGAAAACTGAATCGGCCAGCGGGATATTGCTTATGATTGCAACGGGCCTGGCCCTGATATGGGCCAACACGCCCTTGGACAAATATTACGCCTTGTTCCTCAACCTGCCCGTTGTTGTCCAAGTAGGATCGTTCCAACTGGCAAAGCCTTTGTTGCTATGGATAAACGACGGGCTGATGGTTTTATTCTTTTTCCTGGTAGGGTTGGAAGTGAAGCGAGAGATAGTCGAGGGGGAACTCTCACGTAGGCGTCAGATTGTGCTCCCTGGAGCCGGGGCCATTGGGGGGATGATAGTACCGGCTCTTATCTATGTCCTGATCAACAGGGGGGATCCGGTAGCGCTTCGAGGGTGGGCCATTCCTGTGGCTACGGATATCGCGTTCGCTCTGGGGGTGCTATCCCTGTTGGGTGGACGTGTTCCCACCAGTGCGAAGGTGTTTCTCACCACGTTGGCTATCTTTGATGACATTGGCGCTGTGTTGATTATCGCCTTGTTTTACACAAAGACGATTTCCATAAACGCGCTTGTGGTCGTTGCAGCGAGTCTATTGGTCTTGGCGGTCTTGAATCGGCAGGGAGTGGAGGCGAAAAGCACATATTTGCTCGTGGGGCTGATTATGTGGGTGGCCATGTTGAGATCGGGCATCCATGCCACCCTGACAGGTATCCTGGTGGCTATGTTCATACCCAGCCAATCGCGTGTGGCAGGGCAAGTGTCTCCCCTCAAGAGTTTGGAGCGTGATCTACACGTTATCGTGGCGTACTTCGTGCTCCCCTTCTTTGCCTTTGCCAATGCCGGTATCCCCTTCCGCACGATGACGTTGGAAAACGTCCTTCACACAGTGCCGTTGGGAATTGCTCTGGGGCTTTTTGTTGGCAAACAGGTGGGCATTATGCTGGCCAGTTGGTTCGTGATTAGGGCTCGATGGGCGGATTTGCCCAACGGCATGACGTGGCAGATGCTATATGGCACGGCGGCCTTGTGTGGGATAGGCTTTACTATGAGCCTTTTCATCGGTTCACTGGCCTTCAAGGAGTTGGGGGTGGAGCGTCTTTTTGACGAGCGTCTTGGGATCATCATGGGGTCGCTGATTTCAGGCGTAGTAGGGTATGGTGTATTGCGTTCGAGTTCGAAGTCTGCTACTTGAATATGAGGCTGGATGTATGGAAGGGGAGATAGATCATGGCTACGGTTTACTTGGGGCGCGATCTTAATCGCTACCGTACAGTACGGCGGGTGGTAGAGGCGGTTTACGCGCGCCTGGACTGGGCCCGATACCATCATATCGTGGTCAAGCCCAATCTGGTGTCCACGACCAAAGTGCTGGCCGACACCCACCCCGACGCACTGCGCGCGGTGCTTGATGTGGTGCGCGACGTCACGGACGCGCCCATCACCGTGGCTGAAGGCACGGCCACCCAGAATACATGGGTCGCGTTTCGGCGTCTCGGCTATGAGGAGATCGTGAATCGTTACAAGGGAGTGCGCCTGTTCGACCTGAACACGGACGAGGGAATACCCTTGCAGGCCTTCGACCGACATTTGCGTCCCATGCGCCTGCGGGCTGCGCGCACCGTGTTGGATGCCGACCTGGTCATCTCTGTGGGGCCACCCAAAACCCACGACTTCGTTATCGTCACTCTCTCCATCAAGAACACCATTATGGGCACCCTCATTAGCCGTTTCGCGCCTGAACCTCCACCCGAGCATATTATCCAGGGGGCGGGCGATGCGCGTCCCCTGCCCGTACGCGTATTGCGTATAGCCCGCCGGGCTTACGACATGCTTCCACCGCGGGTGCAGGCCCTGCCCATCCTGGAAACCCCGCGATTTGCATTCATGGCTCGCGAGGTCCGCAGCGACAAAATGCGCATGCACCAGAGTTATTCCGTACTTCATTTGAACCTCTTCATGATGGCACGTCAAGGCCTTATGCCGCATATAAGCGTCATTGACGGGTGGGAGGCCATGGAGGGGGATGGTCCTACAGATGGCACACGGGTGGATTGGCGACTGGCCGCGGCCAGCACCGATGCCCTGGCCGCGGACGCGCTTGTGGCCGACCTTATGGGCTATCCCGTGCACGAGGTAGGCTACCTCTACTATTGTCACCTGACCGGATTGGGTGAGGGAGATGTGCGACGAATCCAGGTGCAGGGTAACCTTGACCCTGGTGCGGTACGCCGACGTTTTCGCCCTCATCGGCTTATTGCCAACCAGCGCCGCTGGTGGGATGCGCGCGTCATGGACATTGTCCGCTCTTTTGTAACCAATGTCCATGAACCTATCATGTATCCACGGGCTTAGTCCTGGCCGAATATGACGTCATCCGGATTCGCCGCGGCGATCATGGCTTCCCTTTCCTCCGCGCTCAGGGGAGTGAAATTCTCGCACGCGGAAAGGACCCGGGGGAGCAAGGTGGTATCCCCTGCTGTGGCTAAGCCCGTCACCGGGTAGGAAAGGACGAAATTAACCGCGCGCTGGATGGCCTCGGGCGTGTCATAGGGCTCGTACCAGGTGGTGTATCGCCGCTCCTGTTCGCACCAGGGACGACGAGCAATGGCTTTGATAATCATGACCCCCACGTCCTTCTCCCGGCACATCTGGAGCATGTGCCCCATCTGCTCCCGATACGCGCGGTGGGCCATCATCACCGGGTTGAGCGGCAGCATCACCGTGTCGAAGTCGAAGCGACGGAGGGCCTCCAGAACAACGGTAGGGGCTTCGAGGCCGTGGGTTGTGAGGCCAATGTAGCGGGTCAGTCCCTCCTCGCGAGCCCGAACGATAGCCTCCAGCGAACCCCCGGCCCGGGTCACCTTGTCCAACTCTTCCAGCGTGGTGACAGCATGGACCTGGTAAAGGTCGAAATGATCCGTGTTCAGCCGCTTCAGCGAGGCCTCCAACTCGGCACGAGCAGCATCTGCATCCCGCTCTAGAGTCTTGCACCCGAGGAAAAAGCGGTCACGGTGTGATTTCATCCAGGGACCCAAGCGCTGCTCGGCCAGGCCGTACGAGGGTGCCACATCGATGTGATTGACACCCGCGGTCAGCACCTGCTCCATAGCCCTATCGGCCACCTCTTGGGAGACATTCCAAAAGGCTGCCGTGCCGAAGATGGCCACCGTGCTCATGTGGCCTGTTCGTCCGAGACGCCGTGTCTGCATGGTTCCATCCTCCATTGTTGTTAGGCCATAAGGGTCAACAAGAGCGCGTAAAGCGCCACGATGGGGCCTGCGGCCATAAGGTAGTCGACAAACCGATATTGCCCCTGCTCGCGCACCGTTAGGTTGAGCACGTCGGTAATAGGGGTCAGGAAACTCGAGGAACTGCCGAACACCACGGCAAGGGCTAAGGGATAGGGGGAGAAGCCGTGCTGTTGGGCCAGGGTGATGGCTACCGGGGTAAAGAGAACGGTAACGGCTGTGTTGGAAAGGACCTGGGTCAGGGTGAGGGTGAGGAGAAAGAACCCCAGCACGAGCCCCCGCAGTCCCCAGTGCCCGGCAACGGCCATGAGGAATTGTCCCAGCAAGTCGGCCGCGCCGCTCTTTTGCATCGCTGTGCCCAGTGGAAGCAGCGCGGCAATCATCACCACCGTGCGCCACTCCACCACCCGGTACATTTCGTAGGGCTTCAGAGAGCCAAACACCACCAGCAGGAACACAGCCAGCATAGCGCTTATCACTAATGGAACGCGCCCCGATGCTGCCAGTCCGACCATGATGATCATGGCGGCCATTGCTGTCCAAATCTGGCGTGTGGGGCGCACACCGGGCTCCTCCTCCAAGTAGTGGGCAACGATGAGCCATCCCTGCTCCACCGCCCGCCGAATACTTTCCCGAGGCCCCTCGATGAGCAGACTATCGCCCACATGAAGTTTGGTCGTGCGCACTCCCTCGGTTTTTGCATCTCCATCTCGTAGCAGTGCGATGGCGTGAATCCCGAAACGCACGCGTAAATTGACTTCACTGGGGGTGCGTCCCACCAAGGGGGAACGAGGAGGTACAATGACCTCGGCCAGCACTACATCCCCCGGCAGCCGCTCCGCCACTTCCTCAAGGGGGATGCGGGCTCGCTGTTCCAGGTCGTGGCGCGCGGCCAGGTGGGCGACGGCTCCCGGCTTTCCCTCCACGATGATGATGTCGCCGGGTTCCAAAGCCATTTCAGGAGGTGGGGGGGAATATCGCCTGAGCCCTCGTTGGACTTCAAGAATGGAGACGCCAAATTCCTCGCGCAGGCGCAAATCGTGCAGGGCACGTCCCACCAATCCGGAATTTTTGCGCACGCGCAATTCGTATAGGCCACGTTGCAGCCCGTACTGCTGGGCAATCTCCCTCAGCGTGGGGCGAACCACCCTGCGCAATTCCCCCGAGGGGAAAACGCGGTGGCCGAGGGGGCCCAGGTAAAGCGCAGCAAAGAGCACGGCGGGCAGTGCAATCGGGGTCAAAGAGAAGATTCCCAGCGGTTCGTAGCCTGCTTTGGCCAGAATGTCCGCCGCGGCCAGGTTCGGGGTCGAGCCCAGCAACGTGAGCAGCCCGCCGGCATTGCACGCAATGGAGAGGGGGAGAAGGACCTTTCCCGGACGTAGGTTGTGGCGCTGGGCGATGGTGAGGGTGGCCGGAAGCATGAGCGCGAAGACGGCGATGTTAGCGAGGAATGCGGAGAGAAATGCGCTGACCAACACCAGGGCCACGACCAGGCGACGCTCGTCCGCGCCCGTCACGCGCACGAGGAAATCGCCGATAAGGGTGGCCGCTCCGGCGCGGCGCAACCCCGCGCCCAACATGTATGTGGACGCCACAATAATCGTTACGGGTGAAGAAAATCCGGCCAGCCCCTCATTGGGCGTGAGGAGCCCGGCAAGGACGAGCAGCAGGAGCACGGCCAGGGCGACGAGATCCACCGGCCAGCGGTTCAAGGCCAGGGCCAGGGCCGTGGCAAACAAGATGAGGAGAACCAGGTAAGCGGTCATGGCGTGTCCGTACCGTCCTATCCGCCATCCAAGGGATGCCGATAACGCGCGAACATTTTGCTGGGGCGCGGTTTGCGCTGCCCCGTTTTACCGGGCGCTCGTTGCCCACTTCTCCAGCAGGTCATCGGGGATGCCGTTCTGCTTGCAGATGGTGGCGTACACGTGCGCGCTTGGGCGCGGTGTCCGCTCTTGAGTCTCCGGGTCGAGAGCCACCAGGCCAAAGCGCAGGCCCCATCCGTCCGCCCACTCGAAGTTGTCCACAAGGGTCCAGTGGAAGTACCCGCGCACGTCCACACCATCCTGAATGGCCCGGTGAACCTGTGCCAGGTGACGAACGATGAACGACGGGCGCTGATCGTCATCGTCGTCGGGCAGCCCGTTTTCGGTGACAATGATGGGTTTGCCGTATTGTTCCCACAACCAGCGCAGCGTGAGATACAATCCTTCGGGATAAATTTCGCTGTAGGGTTCACCCTCCGCGGTGATGTCGGTGCATTCGCCTTCCGGGTTGGCGAAATCGCGGATGAACAGCGTCTGGGGGCGGGAGGCGTCAAAAGCGATGGTCGTGCGGCCGTAATAGTTGAGGCCGATGAAATCGCTGGTGTCGACCAGGTACCGGTGGGGCAAGAGCCCAAGGCCAATCGGGGGGCGAAGACGCCCGTCGTGGACGGCGTGGACGGAGAGGGTGTTGAACAGGTAACGCACCAGGCTCGCCGCGGCCCGATGCACAAACGCGGAGCGCCAGGGGGCGAAGAAGGGCATACTTTTGACGATACCCACCTGCGCGTCGGGGCGCTTTTCGTGGACAGTGTGGTAGGCAGTTGCATGGGCGAGCAGGAGTTGGCGCAAAATGCGGAAGGTCAGCACCGGATTGTGCTCACCCGGGGGGAAGCGCCCGGCCAAGTAACCGAGGGTCGCGTAGACCGCGGGCTCGTTGATGGTGCACCAGTACCGAACCAGGTCGCCCAGCCCGTCCACGACGAAGGCAACATAGCGCCGGAACGCGTCCAGCGCGCGGGGGTGGAGCCACGACCCCCGGTGCCACGACCATAAGGGTTCGGTGAAGTGGTGCAGGGTGACCATAGGTTCGATGCCCCGCTCCCGTAATCCTTGAATCATTTCGCGGTAGCGGGC